>JAZFUS010000100.1:0-2764 GCA_036447315.1 Dehalococcoidia bacterium | reverse complement strand
CTCTCACTACAGCTATTTCATGCACAGCGGCTTCCAAACACTGCCCGATGGGACCTTCGTGGCCGCCGACCCTCCCGGCAAGGCGGGCCATACGTTCGGGGGGAGGGAGGAAGCGCTCCGGGCCCTGGCCGTCCACAGTTTACGCCAGCCCATGTGGCAGACGAGATTATATCCCCACCTCAAGAGCCGGCACATGGCGGACATGGTGAAGCAGTGGCACGCCGATGCCGTGGTCGTTCACCTCAACCGGGGTTGTGAGGGTCTGGCCATAGGCCAGATGGAGAACAGGCTCGCCCTCCAGGCTGACGGGGTCCCGGTGATGGCCTACGAGGGCAATATGAGCGACAGCCAGGAGTTCGAGAAGGCCCAGGTCCTGGACACGGTGGATGCCTTTATGGAGAGCCTCGGCCTGAAGAAAGAAGCTTCTTAACCCCGGTCCCCCCGGGGGGGGCCTAGTTAACCCTTCTTCTTACCAGCTCCCCCTCCCCCAGGGTCTCGCCGTGGGGCATCCCGGGGACCGATTCCCCCACCTCGCCGGTGATGCGGATGGCCCAGGGGTCCGGGTAGGCGTTACCTATCCACGAACGGACCCACAGGGTATCCCCATCCGGCATCTTATCCGGGCGGCTGGACACCTCCGCCGTCACGATGCGGGCGTTATACTTGTTCTTGCCGGGGGCCAGGTCCCGGATTGTGATCTGGATCTCCTTCCCCTCAATCAGGTCATTGATATCGGGCACGAAACACAGGTATTCCTTTTTCATCTTTCTCCCTCAGGCTAAAAGCCGAGTTTTTTCCAGTCCCTGAGCACCCTGTCCTTGAGCTCCTGGGGATACATGACATCGAAGCTGGACTTCACCGGGACCTCGGTCTGCCGGGACCACTCGGGAGGCCAGGTGCAATCGAAGGTGACCACCGCCCCCCGGTGGGCCCTTCTTTCCTCCCCGGTGTAGCACGGAGTGAGGGGGTTTGCCTTTCCCGCCTCCACCTCCCGCGCGTGTATGCCCCGAATGGGGTGGCACTTGGTGGCCAGGGCGTGCATCACCTGGCCCATGTCGAAGACATCTATATCGTCATCGACCACGATCACCTTATTGACATCGGCCCGGCGTGAGGTGAGCACATCCGTGATCTCGGCGGCAATGGCCCCGCCCCCCTTCGTCACGCCCACCACGACGATATGGGTGACGCCCTCGGGAGGGACGAAAACATCGGTGATGGGTATCTTGTGCCGCACCAGCCGCGCCTTCATGGCCAGGCCCGCCGTCAGCGAGGCGGCTATGGAGCTGTCGTCGGGGGGAATGCCCAGGCTGATGGTGGTGAGGATGGGCGATTTCCGGTGGGTGATGGCCTTGACCTTGACCAGGACCCCGGCCCTCACCCCCTCGGTGCGGTACCCCGGATATTCCCCGAAGGGCCCCTCGGTGGCCGTCCTATCGGGCTGTATCTCTCCCTCGATCACTATCTCCGAGTTGGCCGGGACCATGAGGTCGCTGGTGTTACACTTTACCAGTTCCAGGGGCTCCTGCCGCAGGGCGCCGGCCTGTTCCGCCTCATTGACGCCGATACGGAAGGGGGCGGTGGCCACCATGTGGCACAGGGCATCGGCCCCCAGGACCAGGGCGATGGGCATGGGCTTTTTCTGGGGAACGTATTGGCCGTGGAGTATCATGCCCAGATGGCTGTGCATCCGGGGCCAGCCCACGATGTATCTCGGGTTGTGGATCATGAAGCGGTACATGCCCCAGTTTTCCCAGCCGGTCTCGGGGTCATGAGATACGGTGAAGGACCAGGTCCCTATGTACCGGCCGCCGTCTCCCTCGTGGAGATAGGGGGTGGGGAGGCTGTTCAAGTCCACCGAATCCCCCTCCATGACGATTTCTTTGCAGGGGCCGTCGTTGACTATCTTGGGCTTGATGGCCTTCTCATTCCTCTGCTCGTAGACCCTGTAGAGCTCGGGGATGGAGGTCTCGGGGGGGAGCCCCAGGGAGACGGACACCCGCCTGAAGGTGCCCAGAGAGCCGTTGAAGATGCGGTACCCCTCCGGGTAGTCCTTTATCTTCTCGAAGAGAACAGCGGGGCCGCTGGTCTCATAGGAATGGCGGCCAATGGCGCCCGCCTCCAGGTCCCAATCGATTTCCTGCTTGATACGCACCAGGTCGCCGGTCTCGTCCAGTTTGTCGATAAACTGGCGAAGGTCTTTGAAAGCCATCTTTTCCTCCTTATGATTGTTACCCGAAATATCGCTTATTGTACCGTCAGGGGGTAAGCTCGAACAGGTCATGGGCTATGGTCAGCTTGCCCCCGTAATTCTTACGCACCATCGAGGCCAGGGCCGCCTCGTCATCGCCGGGCATCAGATGGGTAAGCACCAGGCTCTTCACCCCGGCCTCCACCGCCAGGCGGCCCACATCCTCCGGGGTGGTATGGCCCCAGCGCTCCGCCCAGTGGGACGCGGGGGCCTGGTCCAGGAGCACCTTCCAGGCCCCTTGAGCTTGGGGCCAGAAGGCCTCATGGACCAGTATATCGGCCCCCCGGCACAGCCCCACCAGGCCGGGGCAGGGGGCGGTGTCGCTGGAGAAAACCACCGCTTTGCCGTCCGCCTCCAGCCTGTATCCCAGGGTATAGGGCGGGCAGGCATGGTCCACCCGGACAGCGCTCATCTTCCAGTTGTTGCCGTGGAGAACAATCCCACCGTCTATGTCCTCGACCTCCATGTTCAGCAGTGTCATGCCGGTCTCGGGCCCGGCGGGTCCGGCGGCCC
>JAZFUS010000099.1:0-6107 GCA_036447315.1 Dehalococcoidia bacterium | reverse complement strand
ACCTCGATCACCGTGGGCCTCTTTACCCAGGACCACAAAGAAGGAGTAAGGGCTTTCCTGGAAAAGAGAGAGCCCAACTTTCAGGGCAAATAGGGCTCGCACCGGTAAAAGACTGGAAGGGGAAAACGCATCATGGCCTATGAACATATCATCTACAAGAATGAAGAGGGCATAGCCACCATCACCATGAACCGGCCCGACCGGCTGAATGCTTACAATATGCAGATGCTGTATGATCTGGAGTCGGCCCTGGCCGAGGTGGCCCGGGACAGGGCCGTCCGGGTCCTGATCCTCACCGGGGCGGGGGGCGCCTTCAGCTCGGGGGCCGATTTCCGCTACCGGGAGGTCCGGGAGGGAAAGGTGTCCCTGGAGGAGGCGGAGGAGCTCAGGCCCATCATAGAGGGGATCGGCCGGGGGCAGCCGATAAATGAGGTGATACGCTTCCTTCTGGGGCTGCAAAGGCTGGACAAGCCCACCATCGCCATGGTGGGTGGGGATGCCGTGGGGGCGGGTTTTGACTTCGCCCTGGCCTGCGATATGAGGATCGGCTGCCCCAAGACCCGGTTTATGGTGGGCTATACCCGTATCGGGTTGGCCTCGGACACGGGCACCACCTGGTTCCTGCCCCGCCTGGTGGGGGTAGCCAAGGCGCTGGAGATCATGTACACCGGCAACTTCGTCGATGCTGAAGAGGCCCTCCGGCTGGGCATTCTCAACCGCCTGGTCCCCCAGGAGAAACTGGAGGATGAGGTCATGGCCCTGGCCCGGCAGATTGTAAAGGGAGCGCCCATCGCCCACCGCCTCACCAAGCTTCAAGTCTATAAGGGGCTGGAGATGGACCTGGAGACCGCTTTGGGGATAGCTATGTCCGTGGTCCATATAGGCCTCTCCTCCAAGGACCATGAGGAGGGGATAAAGGCCTTCATCGAGAAAAGGCCGCCCGTTTTCCGGGACGAGTAACGCCCCGGGTTCCTGAAAGGCAGGGATTGTGTGGGTTTTTTAAGAAGGGAGGGGAGCGAAGGACCTTCTCCTAAAATACTCATGGAATCCGTTGCCCGGAAGGCGACCGCGGTGATATAATTAACCGGATGGAAGAGGGAGAGCCCGTCTCCCCCAGGAGGTAGCCCGCATGGGTTTTCAGGAGATTATTTTCGAGAGGGAGGGGGGCATCGCCACCCTCACCCTGAACCGGCCCCATAAACTGAACTCCATTACTCCCGTTACCTCGCGGGAGATAGTCACCGTTCTGGAGGAGGTGGAGGCGGACGACGAGTTGAAGGTCCTCCTTTTGACCGGGGCGGGACGGGCCTTCTGCTCCGGGGCCGACCTGACCAAGGTGACCGGCGGGGGGGCCGAGGCTAAATCGCGCAAGCTGAATTTGAACCCCTTCGACTGGCTGGGCCAGGTGTTCTTACGTTTCCGGGAGATGTCCAAACCCACCATCGCCGTCATCAACGGCATCGTTGCCGGGTCGGGTTTCTCCATAAGCCTGGGCTGCGACCTCCGCATCGCCTCGGAGGAGGCCAGCTTTTCCCTGATTTTTGTCAAACGGGGGCTCATGTCCGGCTGCGGGGCCACCTATCACCTGCCCCGGCTGATAGGCACGGCCAAGGCCCTGGAGCTGATGTGGACGGGCGACAAGTTCGATGCTCATGAGGCGGAGCGCATCGGGCTGGTTAACCGTGTGGTGCCCGCCGGCGACCTTATGAAGGAGGCCCGGGCGCTGGCGGAGAGGATCGCCACGGGCCCGTCTGTGGCCATCGAGCTCACCAAGAGGGCGGTGTACAAGGGGCTCGAGGCCAACAATTTCGTAGCCCACATGGGCTATGAGGCCTGGGCCCAGAACACCTGCCTGGGCACGGAGGACTTCCAGGAGGGGCTCAACGCCTTCCTGGAGAAGAGGCCCCCGGTGTTCAAAGGGAAGTAGGGAAGCGGGGGGATTCCTCCCCGGGAAAGGAGAGCGGTGGACGAACTCAAGGTGTTTACGGGCAATGCCCACCCTGCCCTGGCTCGGGGTATCTGTGAGTATCTGGGTATAGACCTGGGCCAGGCGGAGGTATTCCAGTTCAGCAATGAGAACATCTTCGTCCGCATCCTGGAGAACGTGCGCCAGCGGGATGTCTTCGTCATCCAGCCCTTGAGCTCTCCCGTGAACCAGAACCTGGTGGAGCTGCTTATCATGCTCGATGCCCTCAAGAGGGCCTCGGCGGGGAGAATCACGGCGGTGGTCCCCTATTACGGCTATGGGAGGACCGACAAGAAAGACCAGCCAAGGGTCCCCATATCGGGCCGGCTGATCGCCGATCTCATTACCGTGGCCGGGGCCAATCGCCTCCTCACGGTGGACCTCCATGCCGGGCAGATACAGGGCTTTTTCAGCATACCCGTGGATGAGCTGACCGCCCTCTATACCCTGAGCAACTATATCGAGGAGAAGGGCCTGGACGACCTGGTGGTGGTGGCCACGGACATCGGCATCACCAAACGGGCCCGGGACATGGCGGAGCGCTTGAACACGCCCCTGGCCATCGTAGAGAAACGGCGGGTGGGGAACAGGGATGAGGCCGAGGTCCTGAATGTCATCGGGGACGTGGCCGGGAGGAGGGTGCTCACCGTGGATGACGAGATAGACACGGCGGGCTCCCTGGTGGGGGCGGTCGAGGCCCTGCAGAAATTCGGGGCCACCGAGGTCTACTCCTGCTGTACCCACCCCATCCTATCCAAGAGCGCCCTGGAGTTGATCGGGCAGAGTCCGGTTAAAGAGGTGGTGGTAACCGATACGGTCCCCAGCATCGATTCTAAACACAGCGACAAGTTAACCGTTCTCTCCATCGCCGGGCTTCTGGGTGAGGCCATTCACCGAATTCACACGGGGCTCTCGGTAGGGGCCATGTTTGAATAACTTCCCTGGGGAGGGTTGGGTCAGTGGGCAGACCGTGGTGGTATGATAATTACTGGGATAGTCAAAAAAAGGACGGCAAGCGGTCCGGGGGTGGTGGACCTCGCTTCCCCCGGGGGCGTGGCCGCGCCTGGCTCATCCTGCTGGCTGTGGTTGCCCTGCTCACCCTGCTTAGAATGGCGTTTTAAGAAAAGCTCATGTTAAAGTGGTTGGGTGGTCTCTTCGATTCCAACGAGAAAGAGCTGGGCCGTCTCAGGCCTCGGGTGGAGCGCGTGCATGCGCTGGAGCCCGAGGTCGAAGGGCTGAGCGACAGCGGCCTCCGGGCCAGGACGGATGAGTTCAAGGAGCGCCTGGAGCGGGGGGAGAGCCTGGATGACCTTTTGGTCGAGGCCTTTGCCGTGGTGCGGGAGGCCGCCCGGCGCAATATAGGCCAGCGCCCCTTCGATGCCCAGGTCATGGGGGGCATCGTGCTTCATCAGGGCAAGATCGCCGAGATGAAGACCGGGGAGGGTAAGACCCTGGTGGCCACGCTCCCCCTGTATCTCAACGCCCTCACCGGCCGGGGCTGCCACCTGGTTACGGTCAATGACTACCTGGCCAAGCGCGACCCCCACTGGATGGGCCCCATCTTCCACGCCCTGGGTGTCTCCGTGGCCAGTATCCAGCACGAGACCGCTTTCCTCTATGACCCCGAGTACCCCTCGGAGGACCCGCGCTGGGACAAGCTTCGGCCCATCAGCCGCCGCCAGGCCTATGAGGCGGACATAGCCTACGGCACAAACCACGAGTTCGGCTTCGACTATCTGCGGGACAATATGGCGGTGGACCTGTCCCAGCTGGTGCAGCGCCCGCTGCATTACGCCATCGTGGACGAGGTGGACAATATCCTCATCGACGAGGCCCGTACCCCCCTAATCATAAGCGGCCAGGCTCAGAAGGCGGCGGATAGGTACTATCTCTTTGCCCGGTTGATTCCCCGCCTCAAAGCCCAGCAGGACTATGTGATCGACGAGAAGATGAGGACGGTGAACCTCACCGAGGAGGGCACCGCCTCGGTGGAGAGAATGCTGGAACGCGAGGGCGTGCTTAAAAGCCACAACCTTTTCGACCCGGCCAACGTCGCCCTCACGTATTTTCTGGAGAGTGCCCTCAAGGCGCATGTCCTTTTCAAACGGGACAAGGACTATGTGGTCAAGGAGGGGCAGGTCATCATAGTGGATGAGTTCACCGGGCGGCTGATGTTCGGGCGGCGCTACTCCGAGGGGCTGCATCAGGGCATTGAGGCCAAGGAGCGGGTCAAGGTCCAGGGGGAGAGCCTGACCATGGCTACCATCACCCTCCAGAACTATTTCCGTATCTATGGCAAACTGGCGGGGATGACCGGTACGGCCATGACCGAGGCCGAGGAGTTCCACAAGATATACAAGCTGGAGGTAGTGGCCGTCCCCACCCACAAACCCATGATTCGCACCGACAACTCCGATCTGGTCTATAAGAGTGAGGAGGCCAAGTTCCGGGCGGTGGTGGGCGAGGTCGAAAGGCTCCACCAGGAGGGGAGCCCGGCGCTGGTGGGCACCAGCTCCATCGAGAGGAATGAGGAGCTGAGCGAGCTTCTGAAGCGCCGGGGGATACCCCATCAAATCCTCAATGCCAAACAGCATGAGCGCGAGGCGGATATCATCTCCCGGGCCGGAGAGCCGGGGGCGGTGACCGTGGCCACCAATATGGCGGGGAGGGGTGTGGATATCATTCTGGGGGGAAACCCCGAGGGTCAGAGCGAAAAGGAGTGGCAGGCCAAGCACGACAGGGTTGTCGAGCTGGGTGGGCTTCATGTGTTGGGCACCGAGCGCCATGAGGCCCGGAGGATCGATAACCAGCTCCGGGGCCGTTCGGGGCGGCAGGGGGACCCCGGGGGTTCGCGTTTCTTCGTCTCCCTGGAGGATGATATCATGCGCCGCTTCGGAGGCGACCGCGTGAAGAGCGTCATGGAGTGGGCGGGGATGAGCGAGGATGTCCCCATCGAGAGCGGCCTGGTGGGCAAGGTGATCGAAAATGCCCAGGTAAAGGTCGAGGGCTTTCATTTCGATATCCGCAAGCACCTGGTGGATTACGATGATGTGATCAACCGGCACCGCGAGGTGATCTACGGGGAGAGGAGCAAGATCCTGGAGGGGGCCGATCTAAAGGCCAATGTCCTGTCCATGGTCGGCGATGAGATCAGGTCGCTGGTGGCCGGCCATTACAGCGATGACCCTGCACAGGATCGGGACGCCGAGGCCTTCAAAGAGGAGGTGGCCAAGATCTTTCCCCTGCCCCCCGGTTTCAATGAAGATGACTTTGCGGACCGGACGGAGCTGGAGACGGCCCTGATCGAGACGGCCGAAGCCCTCTATGATGAGAAGGAAAATGAGATGGGTGCGGAGAATATGAGGGTGCTGGAGAGGCTGGTGATGCTCCGCACCATAGATGACCTCTGGGTGGAGCACCTGACCCAGATAGAGAATATGCGCCACGGCATCGGCCTCCAGGCAGTGGGGCAGCGCGACCCCCTGATCGCCTATAAGACCCAGGGCCATGGCATGTTTCAGGGCCTGCTGGACAGTATCAGGTACGATGTGGTCCATGCCATCTACCGGGTGGGGATCGCCAGGGAACCGGCGCCTCC
The DNA here is from genome assembly GCA_036447315.1 of Dehalococcoidia bacterium. Lineage (GTDB taxonomy): Bacteria > Chloroflexota > Dehalococcoidia > JACVQG01 > JAZFUS01 > JAZFUS01. The sequence continues at coordinate 543 of JAZFUS010000099.1, read as the reverse complement.
GCCCAGGGCGGTGGCCCCTCCCCGGAAGGCGGCAGTGGCTGCGGTCGCGGGCGACAAGGTGGGGCGGAACGACCCCTGCCCCTGCGGCTCGGGTAAGAAGTATAAGAGATGCCACGGTACGTGAGGCGCGGGAGGCCGCATCCCGGGGGGTAAGTTTTATGATAATCAGCTTCATCACTCTCAAGTTCAAGGAGGATGATGTTCGCCTGGGGCTTTCCCTGCTCCGGCAGATCGCCGCGTTCAATAAGAAGCAGCCGGGCTGCGTGCGGGCCTCTGTGGGCGAGCCTCTGGACGGTGATGAGGCGTATATCCTCTTCTCCCAGTGGGAGGACAAACGGGTTATGGACTTTGCCCTCCAGGCCCTGCAGAAAAACCCGGAGGCCGGTAAGAGCTTTGCCCAGCTGGTAAACATAGCGATGGGCAAGCCCGGCACCGGCCGCTTTGAGATGCACTGAGGCGGCCGAAGGTTATGCGGAACACAGAGGTAGCCAAGGTCTTCAGCGATATCGCGGACCTGCTGGATTTGAAGGGGGAGATTCCTTT
>JAZFUS010000098.1:0-3930 GCA_036447315.1 Dehalococcoidia bacterium | reverse complement strand
GAGAGGTGAGAGAGTAAGCCCCCTCGTTTCTCGGGCTCGGGCCGAGTTCTGGGCGGTCCTGCTGATACCCGACCTGCCTTCGATACCCAAAAAGACGCAGACGCTCTATAATAGTCTGAGCGAGTCTTCCTTCACCCGCGGGGAGGCCAGCCGGCGCATGGTCGAGAGCTTATCGGAGAGGGGGCCCCTGGGGCCGTCGATGCTCTTTAACGTTTTTGAGACCGTCGCCTGGGAGGTCTACCCGGGCCTGGCGGAGAGTCGGAAGTTATTTCAGGCCTGTGGTGCCGCCGGCGTGCACCTGGCGGGCTCCGGTCCGGTGTTGTTCACGCTGCTGGAGGAGAGGGGCCGGGCCGAAGCGATATGCGAGTCGCTGCGCCGGCGGGGAGTGGAGGCCTGTACGGCCCAGGCCCTGGGCCGCGACCATGGGTAATATTTTGTACAACACGTCGTTTTATCGTTTGGTATCCAACTTCGGCCGGGGGATGTGACATTGAGCAGGGCCGCCGGGCAGACCTATGTCTCCCTGGACCTGGAGACCACGGGCTTCAGCCCCGAGTCTGATGCGATCATCGAGATTGGGGCGGTAAAGTTCCGGGACGGGGAGGTCCTCGATACCTTTCAGACCCTGGTCAACCCCCGCCGGCCCCTGCCGCCCGAGATACAGTCCCTGACCGGCATCGACCCCCGGGAGCTGGAGGAGGCCCCGCACCTGGCGGAGGTGGGCCCCGCGCTGACCGCCTTTGCGGGCCGCAGTCCCATCGTGGGGCAGAGGATAGGTTTCGACCTGGGCTTCCTGGCCGCCGGCGGCCTCTCTTTCCCGGGCCCTGCCCTCGATACCTATGAGATGGGCCGCTTTCTTCTGCCCGGTCTCTCCCACCACAGCCTGCCCACCCTGACCGCCGCCTTCGGCATCGATTGTCCCTCCCTCCACCGTGCCCTGCCCCACGCCCAGGTGACCGGGGAGCTCTTTTTCGAGCTGCTCGCGAAGGCCCGGGGGCTTCACCCACTGATCATTGCTGAGATAGTGCGCCTCACCGAGTCGGTGAGGTGGGCCTGGCGGGGGATTTTTCTGGATTTGCCTGGTGGGGACGGAAAGGGTTTTTTGCCCGGGGGGAAAACGCCCCTACCCCTGGCCGCCGTCGAGGAGGAACCCGCCGGGCCCGAACCCGAAAGGCGGGATGAGGGCCCCATGGATATAGACGGGCTGACCGCCCTCCTCGACCCCGGGGGCCGGATAGCGCGGGCTTTCCCCGGTTTTGAAAGCAGGCCGGAGCAGGTGAGAATGCTGCGAGGGGTGGCCGATGCCCTGGAGGGGGCCAGTCCCCTCATTGTGGAGGCGGGAACCGGGACGGGCAAGTCCATGGCCTATCTGGTGCCCGCTGTCTCCTTTTCCCTGTCCCGCCAGGCCCCCGTGGTCATCTCCACCAATACCATAAACCTCCAGAGTCAGCTGACAGACAAGGATATCCCCGAGCTTCAGCGGGCTCTCAGCCCGGAGTGGTCGGGGCTGAGGGTGGCCCTCCTCAAGGGGCGGGCCAACTATATCTGTCTTCGGCGCTGGGATTTTTTGAGGGAGGGCCAGGGGCTCTCCGCCACGGAGATCAGGTTCCTGCTCCGCTCCCTGGTCTGGCTGACCGAGACCCGGGATGGGGACCGGGCCGAGCTCTCCCTCCGGGGGTGGGAGGCGGCCCTGTGGAGCCAGGTCTCGGCCCAGGGTGACTGCCCCGGGGAGAAATGCCCGCTATACGAACGCTGCTTCCTGTTCCGGGCCCGCCACAGGGCGGAGAAGGCCCACCTGGTGGTAACCAACCACGCCCTGGTACTCTCGGAGATCGCCAACAAAAACAGGGTGCTTCCCGAGTACCGCCACCTCATCGTGGACGAGGCCCATCACCTGGAGGATGAGGCCACCGATCAGTGGGGCTTCAGGATCACCCGGGGGGGGCTTGAGGAACACTGCGACCATTTGATTCCGGCGCGAAGCGATGGAAAGATGGGGCTTCTGGCCCGGGTCAGGGGCAGCCTTTTCACCGGTTCCGTGGACCCCCAGAGGAGAAAGGACCTGGGCCGGCTTCTCGACGCGGTGGAGAGAAGGGTGGAGACGGCCCGGTTGGGGGTAACGCGCTTCTTCGATACCCTGGCCCGCTTCATAGAGGACCACAGCGAGGAATCCGGCGAATATGAGCGCCGGATGCGGCTGACATCTTCGTCCCGTACCCAGCCCGCCTGGTCGGATGTAGAGCTGGCGGGCGAGAATTTGAGCCTGGCCCTGAAGGCTGTGGAGACCGGACTGGGGCAGGCGTTCAACTCCCTGGAGTCTCTCACCTCGGCCCAGGTTTCAGACCGGGATGGCCTGCTCGCCGAGCTTATCTTTCAGATAGGGACGACCCACGAGTTGCAGGGTCAGATAGACGCCGGCGTGCTCAGCCCGGATACGGAGATGGTCTATTGGGGCTACCGGGGACAGGGTGGCGCCGTGGGCCTGTGCGGGGCGCCCCTGGGGGTGGGGGGTCTGCTGGAGAGGGACCTCTTCTCCCAGAAGGACTCGGTGGTGCTGACCAGTGCCACCCTGAGCACCCAGGGCAGCTTCAACTTCATAAAGGAGCGCCTCGGCCTGGAGGAGGGGGAGGAGATGATGTTGGGGAGCTCCTTTGACTACCAGGCTTCGACCATGATCTACATTGCCACGGACATCCCCGAGCCCGGCAGGCCCGGTTACCGGCAGGCGGTGGAGGGGTGCCTGGTGGATATGTGCCGGGCCGTGGGGGGGAGGACCCTGGTGCTGTTTACCTCCCACGCGGCTCTCCGTGCCACCCAGGAGGCTATCCGCCCTCAACTTGAGGAATCGGGCCTCCTGGTGCTGGGCCAGGGCGTGGACGGCGACCCGGGGCAGCTCCTGAACACCTTCCGGGACAGTCCCCGGTCGGTCCTCCTGGGTACCAGCTCGTTCTGGGAGGGGGTGGACGTGGCCGGCGAGGCCCTGAGCGTTCTGGTCATCCCCCGCCTGCCCTTCAGCGTTCCCACCGATCCCGTCTTCTCCGCCCGCTCCGAGGGCTATGAGGAGCCCTTTATGTCCTATGCCCTGCCCCAGGCGGCGCTGAGGCTGAAACAGGGCTTTGGCCGGCTGATTCGTCGCCGGACCGACCGTGGAGTCCTGGTCGGCCTCGACTGCCGCCTGAAGAACAAGCGCTATGGGGCTGTGTTCCTGGAATCCCTGCCACAATGCACGGTGAAGAGCGGGCCGGTGGCCCGGATACCGGGGGAGGTGTTGGGATGGCTGGGGAACCAGGGTTAAAAAAGGAGAGAATATGCAAATCGTCGGCTGGCTGGGTTTCGCGTTTATTCAGCTCTGTTATCTGCCCCAGCTCATAAAGTCCTTCAGGACCCGGGATGTGTCCGGCGTCTCGCTGGGGACCTGGGTCCTGCTGTGGTTCGGCCTGGTGTGCTATTTTCTGTATGGGCTTTACATCCGGGATGTGGTGTTCGTCGCGGGAAACGGCGCCGGGGCGGTCCTCACTTCCCTTCAGATTGCTCTCATTCTGAAGTATAGGAAGCGTCCTTCAGCCACCGGCTGACCAGGCTCTCGGCATCGGCCTTGGTCCTGATCCGTCCCTCCAGCCTGGCGTCGAGAAGGGCGTCCAGCATCCGGCCCAGGCCGGGCCCCGGGGATGCCCCCAGCCCTATGACGGCCTCCCCGTTCAGCGGTGGTTTGACATAACGTAGCTTCTTGAGGAATAGCTCCAGGCCCCGGGATACGTGGCCCCGTCCCTCGGCCAGGGCCACGGCCTGGAGGGCATCCGGGGAATACCCCTGGAGGAGGTGGTAGAGGCGGCTGGGAGGGAGCCCTGGGGCCTCCAGAGGCCCCAGGTTCGCTTTCAGCCGCTGGCTGTCCCTGAGGGTCTGGGCCAGGGCCCTGGGCAGGTTGAGCCT
>JAZFUS010000097.1:0-5326 GCA_036447315.1 Dehalococcoidia bacterium | reverse complement strand
CCCGGCCCGGTACTTCCGGGCGATAGCCCGGGACTCCCGGGTCAGATCATAGGGCCGGTAGTCCACCATACAGATTACGCGGTCAGCCACATCGAAATAGTCTCCGGAACCCCCTATCACCAGGACCGTCGAAACCCCGAGATCGGCGTAGAGCTGGCGGACCTTGTCTATGAAGGGCGTGATGGGTTCTTTGTCCTTCGACACCAGCTCCTGCATCCGGTGGTCCCTTATCATGAAATTGGTGGCCGAGGTATCCTCGTCGATAAGCAGCACCCCGGCCCCGGCCTCCAGGCCCTCGATAATGTTGGCCGCCTGGGAGGTGCTGCCGCTGGCATCCTCTGTGGAAAAGGCCCCGGTGTCCCGGCCCTGGGGGAGATTGGTTATAAAGGGGGAGATGTCCACCTTCTCGATGCGCCGGCCATCCTCAGCCCTTATCTTCAGCGCGGAGGGGTGGACCACGACCAGCTCCCTGCCGTCCCCCGGTATATGGTTATATACCCCCACCTCCAGGGCCCTCAGAAGAGTGGACTTACCGTGATACCCGCCGCCCACGATGAGGGTGACGCCCCGGGGTATCCCCATTCCGGCGACGGCGCCCCGGTTGGGCAGCACCACCTGCACCCGCAGGGACTGGGGTGACTCAAAGGGCACTACTCGGTCCCCGGCCGGGAGACGGGGGTCCCCGGCCAGGGGACGGGGGTCCACACCGCTGGCCCGGGGGAGGATGGCTCCATCGGCCACGAAGGCCACCAGGCCCAGGGGGTCCAGCTGCTCCCTCAGGGAATCGGCATCCTCAGCCGTTTCTATAAACTCATAGAGGGTTTTCTCGTCAAGGCTCTCATAGAAAAGGGAGGCCCGCACGATCTGGGGAAGCTCCTCAAAGAACATGGCCTCGGCATCCCTGCCGGACACGGTCCTCCCCCGGGCCGGAAGCCCCATCACGAATCGGGCCTCCACATATTGCTCCGCGACCAGAGCGGAGGTCCGCTCCAGGGTCTCCTGCCCGGGCCGGTCGATGGATATGACGCCGCTGCTCCCGGTCCCCCGGTTGCCCCGGCAAAACCTCCGGGCGGCATCGAAGAACCGCCGGGTAAGGAGGTCCCGGAGGGCGATCTCCCGGCTTTTGCCGGAGCGGGTGTCCGGAGGAAATCCAGCCTCCCGCCCGGACACACGGACTCGCACCCGGCTGGGTGAAGCGAAGGGGTCCCCCTGAACGTGGTCCACCAGCAGGGTGTACCCGGGGAATTCGTAAGCGCCCACAATATCAGAGTAGGCCCTGTATCCTCTCCCGTCTATCCGGCGCAATATCTTCCTCAGGTCCTCTGCCATAAACACGTGCTTATTCCTGTCTCGAAGCTTTAAGTCAAATGGTAATAAGGGGGGAGCTGGAGCCGCCAACCGGGTGGGGACAGAATAACGGGCGACATGGTGAGGGCCATGGCGAAATCCAGCCGGCCGGCGTTCAACACGAAGAGACCGGGCTACTCCTCTTTTCGAATGACAAATAGCACATTCTCATCGCACCATTCCACCTTTTGGATATCCTCGAAATAGCACTCGATGTTTCGCCGGAATCCCGTGATTGCCACTTCCAGCTCTTCCGGAGGGTACAGCCCGAATGTAGAATAATGGTTGGCGCTGGCCTGTTCCACCAGCCTGTCCAGGGCGGAAATCCTCCGGTATTTAAAGTGCTCAACCGACCTGGCCCGTAGCCCCGGCGTCTTTATTAACGCCTCAACGAACGTGTTCAACCTGTACAGGCGCGACTCTTTCCGGCAGAACTCGGGGAAATACCGACCCCAGATGTTCCTCTCGTTTTGCTGTTGCAGCCTGGTGTATATGAAGAGGTAGCCGCCCTTTCTCAGGATTCTGGCGCTCTCCTCCAGAAACCGCTGCAGGGAGAAATGGTGGACCGAGTTGAAGCTGAACACACAGTCGAGAGCGTCATTCGGGAAGGGCAAACTCTCCGCGCTGGCGTTCACCGCTCTGAATTTCCTGACACCATTTCTTTTCAGATGCGTATCGAGTGTTTTCAGCATGTCTCTATTGGGATCGACACAGGTCAGGTGCAGCTTCTCACCTAAATGCTCGTGGAGGAGCAGGTCATATCTCCCCGCCCCGCAACCGACGTCGGCGGCCTCAATGCCGGGCATTCCGCTCAGCTCTCTGGCGATAAAGGTTATGGGCTCTGGATCCGTGGTTCGGAGATCGCGGTATCGATGGGCAATCCTGGAAAAGTGGTAGTGGTTGTCCATCGAAGCGGCCCCGTCCGATTTGGCCCCATTGACGATTTGAGAGGTCATTTCAACACCTGTCCGAAAATAAATTTTTAACCCTGACGAAGCTCGGTGCCGGGCCCGCAGCTCCCTCAAAATCCGTTGATGCGAGGGCTATAATATCAAAACAATGCGGTTTTGTCTAGATGGAAACATCACCTTTTTTACAAGGAGATGCGAAAACGAGGATAATACTCACAAGTTTACACAGGGCCAACATTTGTCCCGCTCTGGGTATTGACTGATGCCCTGTCTGGCTGTTACTCTGTTGATTGCTTGTTCCAGCTTGCCGATACCCGGGGCAGGGCAACAGTAATAAGGGGAAGTGATTCCTCTTTGCAGGGCTTCTTTTTTGACAGGGGGACTCTCTCCCAAGGCACCCTCAGGGCAGCCAATTGCTGGGGAAGCGGCTCTCATAATGAATCCCCCGGCGGACCCTTAACACCAAAAGGCCAAGCCAAAAGGCCACGGCGTCGCTAAAGGAGGTACAGCTATACGATGGCCAAGCGGAGTGTCAGCAAAGGGGTGGTCCTGGCTGCCGGCGATGGCAGTCGTCTACTCCATCTGACCACCACCTATCCCAAGGTCTTGCTGCCCGTGCGCGGCAAACCGCTCATCTGGCATCCCATCGAGGCGCTGGCGGCGGCAGGAATCAGGGAGATAGCGGTGGTGGTAGGCCATTGGGCGGGCAAAGTCGAGGCGGCACTGGGCGACGGTAGCCGTTTCGGTGTGAGGCTGGACTACGTTGCCAACCCAGACTACCTGGGCGGGAATGCGATATCGGTAAAGAGAGTCAGCCCCTGGACCGCGGGGAAGCCCTTCATCCTTTGCATGGGCGACCACGTAGTGGAACCGGGCCTTGTATCCTGCCTCCAGGACAAATCCCCCGCTGCCGAGACACTTTGCGTTGACTTCGCCCCAGCAGGCCACCATCAGCAGGCGGAGGCAACCAAGGTCCTACTTGACAGCAACGGCTGCATTGAGCGCATCGGCAAGGACCTGCCCCATTGGGATGCCCTCGATACCGGTGTCTTTCTACTGACACAGACATTCCTGGATGCCATAGATGAGCTTGTCCCCGAGCTTGGCATCGATATCGAGATCAGCGATGTGATCCGGCTTCTGGTAAGCACGGGCCGCCGCTTTGCCACCTGCGATGTCACCGGATGCTTCTGGGCAGATGTGGACACCAAGGAGGACCTGGAGTCTGTCGCTGTCTAGGGGGCGGGAATGAGTGGCATATATAACGGTTTTATTTCTAAACACATCAACCGGAAGCTGTCGGAGCCCCTGGCAAGGATGCTGGCCGGGACCAAGCTGACTGCCAATCAGGCAACCTGGGGCGCCCTGGCCATCGCGCTTTTGTCCTTTGTCAGCTTTGTTATGGGCCAGAGCATCCTGGGCGGCCTTCTGGCTCAGCTTTCCTCCATTGCCGATGGGATTGACGGCAGCCTGGCACGCTTGAAAGGCACTACGTCGGCCTTCGGCGGCTTCCTGGACTCCGTGCTCGACCGCTACGCCGATGCCGTGATCGTGCTGGGAATGATCCTGTGGTCCCGCGCCTACGAGAGCTATCCGGGAACCTGGCTGGTGGGCTTCCTGGCCATCGTCGGCACCATCACCGTCAGCTATAGCCGGGCCAGCATCGATCCAGACCATCGTCTCCTTTTCGATAGAGGGTTCCTCTCGATGGCCTCGCGCGATGTAAGGCTCTTTCTGGTAATGCTGGGGGGCATCACCGGCCAGGTCTACCTTTGCCTTTTGGCCCTAGCTATTCTAACCAACGCGGTGGTTTTCTACCGGCTAATTTATAGCTATTCATATCTCCGGGCCAGTGACAAAAACCCCAGACCTGACCTCCCCACGCCAGAGCCGGAGACAGAAGACGCGCTTAGCGATTCCCACCAAGCTTGAAGATGATAATCCAGTGTGATTTCGACGGGACCATAACCATGAACAACCTCAGCATCTTGCTGAGAGACAGGTTTGCCCCCATGGGGTGGCAAGAGCTTGAGTCAGACTATCTTTGCGGCCGGCTGACCGTGGAGCAAAGTAACCGGCAACAGTACGCACTTATCAAAGAGTCCCGGAAGACTCTTCAGGAGTTTGCCCGCCAAAACGTTGTGGTCAGGCCAGGTTTCCTGCAGTTTGTCGAACGTTGCCGGGCCACCGGCATTAGATTCGCTATCGTCAGTAGCGGCCTCGATTTCTATATTGAAGCCGTGCTCAGCGATATCGGCGCTCCAGACCTGGAGTTGCACTGCGCCCGGACATCCTTGGGACAAGACGGCATCGTGGTCACCTATTTTGGTCCTGAGGGAGACATCCTCGAGGACGGGTTCAAGAAGAGGTACCTCAGCTGGCTCAGGAGCCAGGACAATCCAGTCATCTACATCGGGGACGGCCTCTCAGATTTCGACGCAGCCTGTGCCGCTGAACATGTGTTTGCCACCGACCACCTGCATAGATTGCTCAATGCCAGCTCGGTGCCACACTACACCTTCTCTGACTTCAGCGATATATGGCGCCATTTGAGCTCCGCAGGGGGCTGAGCTTAGGGCGACCCCAGCCACCTCCTCCTCACGAAGTAGTAGCCGAACCCAACCACCACTACCGCCACCACTATAAGCCCGATGATGCGCCAGGGCGAGCCCTCCTCCGGTGGCGGCGTGGGGGCGGGAGCCGGCGTGGGCACAATAGGGGGAGGGGTGGGCGCGGGGGTGGGCGCGGGAGTCGGCGCGGGGACAAAGGGCGGATATAGGATGGGTCCGGGCCCCGGCGTAGGGGCCGGGGTGGGGGTCGGCGTCGGTTCCGGCGTTGGTGCCGGCGGCGGTGCCTTGATTACCTCGAACCGGCCCGTTAGCCTTTCCACCCTTACCTGATAGGTCCCAATGATATTCTCGGACACCGGCAGGGAGGCGGTCACCGTCTGCCCCGGTTCCAGCACAACGACCCTGGACCCAGCCACCGTCCCGTTGACCCATACGTTCATGGTATAGGTCTGTCTCTCCTGCGTGAGATTGCTTACCTCGGCGATGATGGTGACCGGC
>JAZFUS010000096.1:0-12113 GCA_036447315.1 Dehalococcoidia bacterium | reverse complement strand
TGGGCACGGGGGTGGGGGGATTCCCCCTGGACGAGTGCGCTAGAATCATGGTTGAGGAGATCAGAGCGCACCATAACCCCGGCCTGGAAGAGGTGACCTTTGCCCTCTACGGCGAGAAGGCCCTGCGGGCATTCCAGGAGGCGCTGCAGGACCGGAGACCCGGCCGGGGTGTCAGGGGTGTCCCCTAAATATCTAACTCCCCCTCTCCGTGAGGAGAGATGGGAGAAAAGGGTGAGGTGGCCCCTACCCAAATAAGGTATAAGGGACAAAACCGGGAAACCCGGCTCGCGGTGGCGAGAGGGCGAAAATGGGTGCAGGGATACCTCCCTGCCGGGGTGTTAGGGGTGTCCCCTAAACATCAAACTCCCCCTCTCCTTGAGGGAGAGAGGACCAGGGGGGTGAAGTGGCCCCTAAACTTCAAGATTCCCCCTCTCCTTGAGGAGAGGGGGACCAAGGGGGTGAGGTGGCCTTACCAACAGTTAAGGTGAGAAACATGGCCAGCGACAGCCCGGGGATACCGGAAAGCGTCATCGCCCAGATCTGGCAGAGGCAGCTGGTGAAGAAAAAAGCCCTGGTCACCAGTGACGGCCAGTTGGTGGAGGTCATTTACCCCGGGAGGGCCAACCGCTCGGGAGGCCCGGACTTCCGGGGGGCCATCATCGCCATCCGGGATGAATTCCTCCGGGGAGACGTGGAGGTGCACCTTCGGAGCAGCGGGTGGCAGGCCCACGGCCACGACCGCAATCCAGCCTTCAGCGGGGTGATCCTCCACGTGGTGATGTGGGATGACACCCCTTGCTCCCGCCGGCCTCGGGAGGGCAAAGCCATTCCCATCCTGCCCCTTTACCGCTGCCTCCAGGCCCCCCTGGAGAAAATCCTGTGGAAGGTGGCCCAGCCTCCGGTCTCCAATGATCCCTGCGCCGGGGTCCGGCACCGCCTGGGAGGGGAGTCCCTGGAGAGGGTACTGGACGATCTGGGAGAAGCACGCTTTAGGGACAAGGTCGCCCGCTTCCGGGATGGCCTGTCCATCGGGGAGGCGGGCCAGGTGCTCTATGAGGGTCTCATGGAGGCCCTGGGGTACTCCAAAAACAAGGAGGCCTTCCGGGAGTTGGCTCAGAGGCTCCCCCTCCGGGCCATGGAGGGGCTGGTCCGGGACCAGGGACCCGAGGCCAGAGATCTCATCCTGCAGGCCCTGCTCCTGGGCACCGCCGGTTTTCTGCGTGCCCCACGGCACGGGCCGGGTGCCGCCCCCCTGAGGAAGGCCTGGTCCTCCCTGGGCGGTGGAGCCTGCATGGCGGAGACCAGCTGGCATTTCACCGCTGTCCGTCCCGGAAACCATCCCACCCGCCGCCTGGAGGCGGCCCGTGCCCTTATCCTCCGCTTCCTGGACGGGGGCCTTGTAGAGGGGATTCTGGGACTGATAAGGGAGGCCCAGCCCCCTTCCGGGCACCGGAAGCTGGAAAGCGGGCTGATGGTCTCCGGCCCGGGGGGAGCATTGCTGGGGCGGGGGCGGGCCGCGGAGATGGCGGTAAACATCGTGCTTCCCTTTTTCTACGCCTTTGGGGAATTCACCGGGCAGAGGGAAGAGGCCGAGAGGGCCCTGGCCCTCTACAGGAGCTATCCCAGGCTGGGAGAGAACGAGACCACCCGTTTCATGTCCGGGCAACTCCTCGCCGAGGAGAGCCCCCCGGGGTTATCGAACTCCGCCCGGCGACAGCAGGGTCTGATTCAGCTCTACAGGCGCTACTGTCAGGAGAGGCGCTGCGGGGAGTGCCCATTGGGAAAGGCGGGGGCCGGGTCACCTCAGCCCAGCCTCAGCCCGGGCTCCACATCCAGGTCCCAGCCGGAAACCCTCCCTGCCCTCATATGATAATAGCCGCAGGCGGCGATCATGGCCGCATTGTCGGTACACAGGGCGGGGCTGGGAATGAGAACGGGGAGGAGGGAACGCTCCCGCATAACCTCCCTGAGCCTGGAGTTAGCCGCGACACCCCCGGCCAGCAGAATGCCTTTCACCCGGTATTCCCGGGCCGTCTCCAGGGTATTGGCCACCAGGGCATCCACCACCGCCTCCTGGAAGCTGGCAGCCAGATCGAAGACGGGGAGGGGGTCCCCACCCTTGATCTCCTCCACCAGCCGCCACAGGGCGGTCTTCACCCCGCTGAAGCTAAAATCGTGGCTGCCCTTGAGCCTGGCCCGGGGGAGGCGGAAGGAGGCCTTTCCCCTCCCCGCCGCCTCCTGAATGGCCGGACCCCCCGGGTAGCCCAGCCCCAGAATGCGAGCCGCCTTATCGAAGGCCTCGCCGGAGGCATCGTCCCTGGTCCTGCCCAGTGATTGGAACCGGCCATGGCCCCTCATGAGCACCAGCTCACTGTGGCCCCCGGACACGATGAGGCAGAGGCAGGGAAAGGAGGCGCCCCCCCCTCCCTCCACCTCCAGCCAGTGGGCGTAGATATGCCCCTCCAGGTGATTTACCCCCAGGAGGGGAAGGTCGCGGGCCAGGGCGATGGCCTTGGCCACATTGAGTCCCACCAGCAGGGAGCCGGGGAGGCCGGGGCCGACGGTCACCGCCACCCCGTCCAGGTCCTGCCAATCGAGGCCGGGTCCGGCCATGGCCCGCTCCAGCACCGGAACGATGCTGAGCAGGTGCTGACGAGAGGCTACCTCGGGGACAATGCCGCCATAGCGAGCGTGAAGCTCCACCTGGGAGGCCACCACATTGGAAAGAATACGGCCCCCATCCTCCACCACAGAAGCCGCCGTCTCATCACAGGAGGTCTCAATACCCAGAATCTTCACAGCCCTCCGATTATAGCATGGGCAAAATGGAAGCGGGCGCTTTTGACAAGGAAAAAAGGCGATGCTATGATGTTTCCAAAGCTCTGGGTTCGGATCTATGGGGAGGATTCGCTAGATGGATATCATCGCCAATACGTGGGGACAACTTTATCTATTGCTCTTGTTCATCTTCCTGGGGCTCTCGGCCTTTTTCGCTCTCATGGAAGCCGCCTTCCTTTCGGTGCAGAGGAGCCGGGTAAAGCATATGGTAGCCACCGGGGTAGCCGGGGGATCGGCGGTAGACAGGATAATCCAGCGGCCGGACCGGATGCTGGCCACCGTTCTCCTCGGCAACAACGTGGCCAACACGGCGGCGGCGGTGCTGGGCAGCGCCATAGCCATCAACCGGTTTGGCCCCACCTATGGGGTGGTGGTGGCCACCGTGGGTATGGCCGTGGCCATTCTTCTCTTTGGGGACACCATCCCCAAGACCTTCGCCACCCGCCATGCCGAGCGGGTGGCCGTGCTCCTGGCCGGACCGGTGAGATTGATGGAGACCTCGCTCTCCCCCATAATTACCGCCATCACCTGGGTGGCCTCCCTGTTCACCAGGGGGGACAACACCCCATACAAGTACCTGGTCAGCGAGGATGAGATCCGCTCCATTATCTCCACCGGTCAGGAGGAGGGAGCGGTGGAGGAGGCCGAGGCCGAGATGCTGCACAAAGTCTTTGAGTTCGGCGACCGCACGGTCCGGGAGATCATGACCCCCCGTACCGAGGTGGTCTGGCTGGAGATGGGCTCCAGCATCCAGGACTTCCTCCAGGTCTATGCCCAGTCTCCCCACTCCCGGTTCCCGGTATATGCCGACTCCACCGATAACGTCACGGGCATGATCTCCATAAAGGACGTGCTCATGGCCCAGGCCAAAGGAAACGCCGACCTTCAGGGCCCTATCGACAGCCTGATCCGGACCATCGCCTTCGTGCCCCAGACCAAAAGGCTGGGAGACCTTCTCACCGAGATGCAGGCCTCGGGCAGTCAGATCGCCATGGTGGTGGACGAGTTTGGGGGCATCTCGGGGATCGCCACCGTGGAGGAACTGGTGGAGGAGATAGTGGGAGAGGTGGGCGATGAGCTGGCCAAAGTCACCCGGGAGTACGAGGCCATTGATGAGCACACCTTCGAGATCGAAGGAGGCATGCGCCTGGATGAGGCCAACGAGAAGCTGGGCCTGGGCCTGACCGTGGGGCAATATGAGACGGTGGCCGGATTCGCCCTGAGCTGCCTGGGCCATATCCCCAAGGCGGGGGAGCAGTTCAAGTATGCCGGCATGACCATGGTGATCACCGACATGAGGGGACTCAAAATAGATAAAATCAGGATTACCAAGAGGAAAGAAGATGCTGCGCTGGCGGATTAGCTTCTCCCGGGGGGAGGAGGTCAAATTCATATCACACCTGGACCTGATGCGGCTATGGGAGAGGGCTTTCCGTCGGGCAGGCGTCCCCCTGGCCTATTCCCAGGGGTTCAGTCCTCACCCCAAGCTCTCCCTGGCTGCCCCCCTGGCCCTGGGCATCACCAGCCAGGCCGAACTCATGGACATCTTTCTCACCCGGCCGGTATCGGACCGCTACCTGGTCGGTGCTCTGAGCCAGCAACTGCCCCGGGGCATAGATATCCGGGATGCCCGTCCTGTAGCCCCCTTAGCACCCTCACTACCTTCGCAGGTCCGCTCCGCCGAATACCGGGTAGAGGCGCTCAGCGACGGATCATCCCAGGAAGTGGAGGCTGCCCTCGCCTCTCTGCTGGCGGCCCAGAGCCTACCCTGGCAACACACCCGGGACACGGGCGTGCGCCATTACGACCTGCGGGCACTGGTCCTGGACCTATGGTTGATGGATAATGAAGGCTCCCGATGCCTCCTGGGGATGAGGCTACGCGCGGACAGCTCTGGCAGCGGCCGGCCGGAGCAGGTGGTGGCGGCCCTGGGATTTCCCGTCCCCCCCCTGTCCATCCACCGCACCGAACTCATTTTGGCCCCCAGGGAAGCGGTGGCTCCCAGGGGGGAAAGGGCTCCCAGGGAACATCCCGGCCGGGCGACGGTGGCCGGTCCCGGCAGACGGCCGTAGGGCTGCTCTCTGCCTTTGTATCCCAAGAGGCTAGCATGCACCAAACCTCCCCAGACCGGACCAGGCAAAAAAAGGCCGGGGACTACGCCCGGAGAATGCGCCTACTTTTCTTTGGGGAGTTGGCCCTGGGGGGCATTTTCCTGGCGGGCCTCGTCTTCAGCGGTCTGTCGGTGTGGCTTCGGGACCTGCTGGATTTCCCCCGGCCCCTGGCGGCGGCCCTGTATTTTGCTCTGATGGCGGCGGCCTATGCCGTCATCGCCTCTCCGCTGAGCTATTACCAGGGCTTCCTGATGCCCCACCGCTATGGCCTCTCCCGGGAGGGCTTCAGCCAGTGGCTCCGGGACCGGGCCAAGGGGGGGTTCCTGGGCCTGACCCTGGGGGCCGGGGTAGTCGTGGTTATCTACCAGTTGCTGGCCCGGCTTCCCGACCTGTGGTGGATCGCGGCGGCGGCTTTCCTGGCCCTGCTCAGTGCCGGCCTTACCCTGCTGGCCCCGGTCCTCATCCTGCCCCTCTTTTTTAAGCTGGACCCCTTGCAGGACTCCGACCTCCGCCGGAAACTGGCGGGGCTGGCGCAGCGGGCCAGATTTAAGGCCTCGGGGGTCTATACCATGGACCTGGGCCGGAAAGGGACCACCGCCAACGCCATGCTCATGGGCATAAGAAACACCCGGCGCATCGTATTAAGCGATACCCTGCTTCGGGACTACTCCCCCGAGGAGGTAGAGACCATCACCGCCCACGAACTGGGGCACCACCGCCGGGGCCATATCCGGAGGCTTCTATCGGCGCAGTCGGTGATGGCCCTGGCCGTCTTCGGACTGGCCCACCTGGCCCTGCGGGCCACGGTGGCCACCTTTGGTTTTCAGGGCACCTCCGACGTGGCCACCCTGCCCCTCCTGTCCCTGGTGGTGGGCATCTCCGTTCTCATCCTGGCCCCGGTTCTGAATGCCTTCAGCCGCCACCTGGAGGGAGAGGCCGACCTGTTTGCCCTGGGCCTGACCCGGAATCCGGAGGCCTTCGCCTCGGCCCTGACCAGGCTCACCGATCAGAACCTCACCGAGGCCCAACCTCCCCGCTGGGTGGAGGCCCTGTTCTACGACCATCCTTCCTACGTCCGGAGGATAGCCGTGGTCCGGGCGTATGACAGCCAAGGGAAAGGAGCCCCCAATCCATGAGATTCATACTGGTAAGACATGGCCAGACCCATTGGAATAAGCAGCGACGCATCCAGGGCGGGGGTGCCGATATCGACCTGGACAAGACAGGAAGGCACCAGGCCGCCCAGGTCGCCCAGGCCCTGGGAAACCATACCCTGGAGGCCATCTATTCCAGCCCCATGAAGCGGGCCCTGAATACGGCCCGGCCCATTGCCCGCCACCACGGCCTTCCCGTGGAGATCGACCCCGACCTCCGGGAGGCGGATATGGGCGACCTGGACGGGCTTACCCTCAATGAGCCCACGAAGCAGTTCGGCGATTTCTGGGCGCAATGGCGGGCCGACATCGCCTCCGCCCAGTTCCCCGGGGGAGAGTCCATGCAGTCCCTGAGACACCGGGTGGAGGGAGCCTTCCATCGTATCAGGGAGAGACACCCCCAGGGGACGGTGGTAGTGGTGGGACATACCTTCGCCCTGGGCACCGCCCTGGTGGGCGCCCTGGGCCTCGATCTATCCTACTTCCGGCGGTTCCGGCTGGAAACGGGCAGCATTACGGCTCTCGACCTGGAGGATGCAGGGGCGACCCTGGTCAGTCTCAACGATACCTGCCACTGGAAAGAAGCCTAGGGAGGCCGAAACCCATGCCATCCCTCAAACACCATGACCTCTCCCGGGAGGTCCAACGCATCATCAAGGGGCACCACCTGATCCCCAGGGGCGAGGCGGTAGTGGTGGGGGTATCGGGAGGACCCGATTCGGTGTGCCTGGTCCACATCCTGGCCGGACTCAGGGAGCGGCTGGGCATGGGGCTCCATGTGGCCCACCTCAACCATTTGCTCCGCGGCCCGGAGTCCGAGGCCGACGCCGACTACGTGTCTCAACTGGCCCAGCGCCTCTCCCTGCCCTTTACAGTAGAGAGCCAGGCCCCCCACGAACTACAGCTCCGCCGTGGCCTCTCCCCGGAGGAGGCCGCCCGGGAGGTGCGCTACGGGTTCCTGGCCCGGGTGGCCGCCGCCACCGGTGCCCGGCGGATTGCCGTGGGGCACACCGCCAGCGACCAGGCCGAGACCGTCCTCATGCACCTGGTCAGGGGCAGCGGCCTCCGGGGGCTGGGGGGCATGGCCCCGGCGGCGGAACGGAATGGCCTCACCCTGATCAGACCCCTGCTTTCCGTGAGCCGGGAGGAAACGGAGTCCTACTGCCGGTCCCACCACCTCCAGCCCCGGCAGGATAGCTCCAATCTTTCCCCGGACCACCTCAGAAATCGCTTTCGCCGGGAGCTTCTGCCCCTGCTCCGGAGCTTCAATCCCAACATCGAGCAGACCCTGCTCCGCAGCGCCCGTACCCTCAGCGAGGACCTGGCCTTCCTCCAGGAAGGGGTATCCCGGGCCTGGGCAGAGGTGGTAACCGAGGAAGGGGGAGGGATCGCGCTGGATGTAGAGATGACCCGCCGGCTGCACCCGGCCCTCCAGCGCCACCTCCTCCTCCAAGCCCTGGAGCACATGCTGGGAAGCCCCCAGGACGCCCTGACCGTCCACGTGGAGCAGATGCTGGCCGTGCTGACCCGGGCCGGGAAGAAGCTCTCCCTGCCCGGGGGTCTCACCTTCAGTGCCCACTATGGGAAGGCCGTCCTCTCCCGCGGGGGCGAAACACCCTGCCCCCTCCCCCCCCTGGAGGGCAGCCACCGGCTCCGGGTGCCCGGGGAGACGGTCCTCCCGGGGTGGAGGGTGGAGGCATCCCTGGGACCTCCATCGGGACTCCCCGGGGCCGGATGGAAAGCCAGCTTCGACCTGGAGGCGACCGGGTCCAACCTGGTGGTCCGAAAAAGAAGGCCCGGGGACAGATTTCAGCCCCTGGGACTGGGGTACGAAAAGAAGCTACAGGACTTCATGGTCGATGCCAAGATCCAACGGGAATGGCGGGCGCGGGTGCCCCTGGTCTGTTCGGACGATCATATCATATGGGTGGCGGGGTGGAGGACCGATGAACGGACAAGGGTGAGACGGGCCACCAGGCGGGTCCTTTCCCTGGAGTTTGAGAGGCTGGAAGACCGGCCGGAAACCCCCTGAATATCCACGGCTTCGCCCAGGGGATCAGTGGGACCCAAAATCCCTGTTTATGTCCCGAAGGAACTTCTCGATCTCCGGAGACAGCTGCGCCCCTTTGTCGACATCGGGCCTATCCTGAGACCGGGCCTCATAGCTCATCTCCAGCATTCTGACCATTTCCCGGAGCTGGGGGTCCGCCTCCACCGCCTGGCCCAGTTTCCGATATTGCGCCTCGCCCTTGGCCTTGATCTCCCCCAGGTCCAGGGAAAGGTCATACACCTGATCGAGTATGTTGAGCAGGCAATACTGCCCGCTGAAGTCCTCTTCCAGCTGGGCGTAGTAGGGCAGATGCCCAATGAGACCCAGGGTTTCGATTCCCAGCTTGGGCGCCCACTCCGATATCAGGATGTTGATGGTGGTGGGGCCCTCGTAGGCCCGGGAGCTCAAGTTCAGCTTGGTCAGCTCGCCGGCCACATCGCCCTCGCTGGCCGTCCCGCTCACCAGGAGTGGCCTGGTATGAGGTACGGAATCGTACATGGAGCCCACCAGGCAGTACCTCTTCACCCCGAGCTTTTCCAGGAGACCCAGGACCGATTCAATGTACATCTCCCCGAGGTTGTGCGGCTCCAGACAATGCAGGAAGACGAAGTCATTTCCGGTTTCCCGATGGGCGACATTGACGAAGGTGTTGGGGACCTTTACCTCGCGGCCGCCCCCCTTGCGGGAGACCGTGGGCCGGTAGCGGGTAAAGTCATAGAAGTTCCCCGGCACCTCCAGTTTCCCCAGTGGTTGGGCTCCGTAGATGGTCTCCAGGGTTGAAAGGGCCCCGCTGCCCGCGCGGCCAATATCCACCCAGGGGGACAGCATGGCCAGGGCATGGGGATTTTTCAGCTCGGGTAGGGGTTCTTCCAGCACAAAGGCGCCCACTTTCATGCAGTAATTCTACCAGAAAGGGCGCGGAAGGTAAACAGCCTCGGGAAGGCCCAGCCATTCGAGAATCAGTCCCTCGGGGAAGGGCAGATGCAGGGTCCAGACGAAGAGGTATATAAAGAAGACCAGGCAAATGAAAGTGAGGATCCCGGTGAGCTTCCAGCCCTCCCCGGCCTGGAGCTTCAGATAGAGGACCAGAAAGAGAGTAATGGTCCACCAGGTAAATCCGATCAACCAGATGGCCAAAAAGAAGCCCATGATCCAGGCGATGGTGATATATGTGCGCCGCCGCGCCTCGGAGGCGGTTATAGCGCCTCCCCCCCCGGCAGGGGCGCCCTCCACCACCTCCACCTTCTCCTCCTTCTCCGCCCCGGGCTTGCCCCGGAGCAACTTGACCAGCAGGATCGCCGCCAGTATAAGGGCCGGGACGGTGATCACGATGGGGAAAAGGTTGGCCTCGATCACCCAGCCTTCCTTATAGACCTTGGCCACAAAGAGGGCACTGGCAAAGATAAGGGCTACACCGGCGGTGAAGATAGCATCTAAACGGTTCATGATAGCTGCCGCTTCGCCTTCTTTCTCCGCTCCTGCCACATGGGCCAGAGTATGGCGCCCACAATGAACACCATGATAATAATCACTATGGGCCTGCCCAGGAAAGTGGCCCCGTACCTCTGCGTGGAGATGAAGAGGTAGTTCTCGGCCAGGCCGCCGAGGACAATGCCCAGGACCATGGGCGGCCGGGGCCAGTTCAGCTTCATCATGGCCACGCCCAGGAACCCGAAGAGCACGACGCTCACCAGGTCACCAATGTTGTTCTTGGCGGCAAAGCCCCCCAGGAAGATCAGAAGAATCAGGACCGGGACCAGAATGCCGCCCCGGATCTGGGTGATCCGGGCTATCTGGTTGAGGAAGAGCAGGGCGAGGGCCACAGTGATGACGTTGGCCACCACCAGGGTCCAGACCATGGAAAAGGTTACGACCACGTGTTTGCCGACCATGTCGGGGCCGGGGGTCAGCCCCAGGATGAGAAAGGCCCCCAGCAGGATGGCCATGGCGGCGCTGCCGGGGACGCCGAAAGCCACGGTGGGGATCAGGCTCCCCCCCTCCTTGGAGTTGTTGGCGGCCCCGGGGGCCAGCACCCCCTCCACCATCCCCGTCCCGAACAGCTCCGGATGCTTACTGCTCTGCACCGCATGGCCGTAGGCCACCCACTGGGCCACCGCCCCACCCAGGCCCGGGATGAAACCGATAAAGGTGCCCAGAAGGCTGCAGCGAATGGTGAGCCCCCAGTGAATAACGGTATCCTTGACCCCCTGCCACACGCCCCCCAGCTTACCCGGGGCGTCCCCGGAGATGGCGCCGCGACTGACCGCCAGGTCCACAATCTCCGGCACCGCGAAAAGCCCGATCACCGCCGGGATCAGGGGAAGGCCGTCAAAGAGATAGAGCCAGCCGAAGGTGTAGCGGTAGATCCCCATCTGGGGGTCCTGGCCCACCATGGCGATGAGCAGACCCAGGAGGCCGGCCAGGAAGGCCTTCAGCATGGAGCCGCCCCCCAGGGCGGAGATGAAAGTGACCCCCAGGACGATGAGCATAAACATCTCCGGGGAGCCGAAGGAGAGTACCAGCGGTCGCACAAACGGGATGGCCGCGGCCAGGAAAAAGGCGCCGATCACCGCCCCCGCCAGGGAGCTGAAGAGCGCCGCCCCCAGGGCCCGCCCGGCCTCCCCTTTCTTGGCCATGGGGTGCCCATCCAGGATGGTGGCCGCCGCCGTCCCCTCCCCGGGGACGCCGAAGAGCACCGACGTGATGTCGCCGGTGGTGGCCACCACCGCGTGCATTCCCAGAAGGAAGGCGAAGGCCGTAATGGGCTCCATGGTGTAGATGAAGGGGAGCATCAGGGCCAGGGTGGTAGCCCCCCCCAACCCGGGGAGGAGGCCCACCACGAAGCCGATAAGCATCCCCACCAGCATAAAGCCGAAGGCGGGGAAGCTCAGGACCTGTATTAGCCCTTCGATGAAAGCATCGAACAGGAGGAAATCAGACAATATACAACCCTACAACTCGGCGGCCGGCCGAGTTATTCGGACCTTTCCGGGCCGGACAGCCCTACTCGGATAACATCTGGAAGCGGGCTATGGTCTCAGGGCTGGCCTGCAGCAGGTTCCCGGCCATCTCCTGGGTCTGCTCGCCGGTCAGCAGCCTTATGGGCCGCTTGCCCTTCTTGGCCTCGGCCAGCAGGTCGGGGTCCACCATCGCCTGGGCAAAGGCATCCCGCAATATCTTCAGGCGGTCTGCTGGTATGCCCGGGGGGGCCACATAGGGCCGGCCCACCTCGTTGGCAGCGCCCACCAGCCTGGCCAGCGTCTTGGCATCCTCGCCCGTCACCAGCTCCACGATGGTGGGCACATCGGGCAGGGCGGGATTGCGGACCTCTCCGCTCTGGACCGGGATGACGACGAAGGGGGGTTCCTGTTCCAGCCAGTGGGGCCGCATGGTCACCAGGGATGAGTAGGAGCCGCCCATGCCCTCCACTTCCTTCCGCTCCATGGCCAGGGCCTGGGCCGCGCTGTCCGGATAGCCTACCACGAATTTGAACTTGGCCCCCAGGGTCTCCTGGAGGGCCCGCATGAACAGGTAGGTGCCGGTGGTCTTGGCCGTGACCGACATGATGGTCGGCTCCGCCCTGTTGACCAGGTCCTCAACCGTCTTGACACCCGTTTCAGTCCTGATCTCTATAACGTAGACCTCGCTGTTGGCGCTGCCGATCCAGCCGAACTTGTCCCAATCGAACTCCACCCCGGGCGCGTCCCGCAGGCCGGAGATGCCCATATCCCGGATAAAGGTGCCGATGGTCAGCCCGTCGGGCTTGGCCTTGTTGTAGATAAAGTTGGCGGCCGTCATGCTGCCGGCCCCGGGGCGGTTCTGCACGATGACGGAGGGATTGCCCGGTATATATTTGCCCAGGTGTCGCGCAACCAATCGGGCGTAGGCATCATAGCCGCCTCCGGGTCCGAAGCCCACGACTATGGTGATGGTCTTGCCCTCATAGAAGGGCTTGGCGGC
>JAZFUS010000095.1:0-13818 GCA_036447315.1 Dehalococcoidia bacterium | reverse complement strand
CCGGCTCGCCCCACCGCCCGGTAAACATTGCCCGATTGATAGTGGGTTGGCGCCCACAGCGGGTTGATCTCCAGGGAGCGCTCGAGCAGCTCCAGGGCCCGGTCGTAATGCCCGGTCCCCGTCTCCAGTATCGCCCACTGCTCGTAGATACGGACATCGTTGCGGGCCACGCCGACGGCCCGAGAGTAGGCCTCTCTGGCCCGGTCATATTGGGCCGGGTCCAGCCTCAGGGTCCAATAGGTGTAGACCATACCGGCCCTCTGGTGATAGCCCGCCTCCGCGGGTTCCAGGGCCCTGGCCTCCTCGATCCTGTCGGCGGCCAGGCCGAGGAGCCTGATCTGCTCATCGGGACCGGTGGCCTCCAGGGCCTGTATCGAGTAGGACTGCGCCAGGTGCCAGTCGTTGTAGGCGTGCAGCGGGGGGGGGCGGAGGCCCTTTTGAAAGGCGGAGGCCGCTTCCGCCCACCTCGCCTGCCGGAATAGGTCTACCCCTTTCCGGGTCTGCATGTCGCCCTGCATCAGGGTTATATTTATGTAAAGGCCGGAGAGCACAATAACCAGGGCCACCGCCAGGGCCGCGAATCCCTGCAGGCCCCATTTTCGCGTCGGAAGGGGGGGGTCGGCGGCTTCTGAGGTTGGGTCCTGGGGTTGTGGCCCCGCCGGCACGAACCCCCGGCCCCATGCCGCCAGGAGTGCCAGTATTGCCCAGAAGACCATCTGGTCGGCATGGGCGCCTATGCCCACCAGTTGGGACACCAGATACCCGGTGACACCGGCGATAAGGGCGGCCAGAAAAACCTGGTCGCCTCGGTGCCGCGTGCGTTTTATAAGGCGAGCGGTATGAAGAAAGAAGAGGGCAATCACCCATCCAAAGGCCAGGAGGCCGAGGATGCCCACGGTGACCAACAGGTCTAAAACGATGTTGTGCGCCCGGTCCACCCGGGTTCCCGGCTCCAGCTCGCGCAGCTCCTGGGGGAATACGCTCAAGAAGGTCTGCCCCAGGGTTTCGGGGCCATAGCCCAGCAGGGGCCGCGCCCAATCCGGGAGGCCCTTTTCGGGTACCACCGGAGGATGCTCCATGACCAGGTCAACGGTGGCCTCCCAGATAACCACGCGTTCCCGACCCGAGCCCGACCCCAGGTCCACCATCTCCGATGCCCGGGAGAGGAAGGGCAGGTCGCTGAGGCCGTGGAGCAGGGAGGCCGGCTGGCTCAGGCCGATGAGAAAAACAACGCCCAGGACCAGCAGCAATACCTCCAGACGGAGTGCCCGCCAGCTGCGGTTGGTGATAAAAAGGATGGCCGGAAACAGCACGGCCAGGGCGGCGAGCCCCATCCAGGGCCCCCGCGCATTGGTGAAGAGCAGTGCGGCCAGTTGCAGGGACAGGAGTGTGCCCAAAACGGCGAGTCGCGGGGCTGTCCGGCCGGTGGGGGGCCCCGGCCCGGATACCCGAAGGCGGGCAATCTTTCCCACGACCAGGGCGATGGCCGGCACCAGGTAGGCCCCCAGGGTGGTGGGGTGCCCGATGGTGGAGCCTGCCCGCCACGTGCCATAGACCCGCTCCAGAAGCCAGGGGGACCACCCCAGCCACTCCGCGATGCCCAGGAGGGAGACCAGGCTGCTGCCCAGGATGATGGCCCAGACGATGCGGTTGAGCTGAGCGCCGGTGCGCAGCTCCGCGGCCACGATCAGGAACAAGACAAGATAGGAGAGCATCGTGTACGTGCCTCCCATCCGGGCCACGGAACCCCACAGGCTCGTGGAGGGAGAGATGGATAGCGCGGTCGCCAGCAGATAGGCCACGGCCAGGGCCAGGATGGGGGCGGTAAAGGGGGCCCTCAGGAACCCGATCGCTCGCCGCGAGGCGTGGCCCTCCGGAGAGGGCCTGAGAGACAGGCCTGTTTTGAGGACCCAGAGGGCCGCCATGGAGCCCACCAGGATGCGGAGAAAGGAGGCTTTATAGATGCTGAAGGCAAATCCGCCGGAGGGATTGACTACCAGTGGCACGGCCACCAGGGCCACCAGCCAGCAGGCCTCTATCAGGGCTGAGCTCGCGGACGAGGCTACAGGTGCCTCAGATGCCTCCGACCCCCCAAATCCCATGGAAGCCTGGCTTTTGACGTCCCTAGTGGACACCACTGCCCCTGATAACCACAATCACGGTTTTGGCCAGAATCTTGATGTCCTCCCATAGAGAGTAGTTCTGGATGTAGACCAGCTCCAGCTTTACCCGCTCATCCAGAGGCAGGTCGCTGCCGCCGGCCAGCTGCATGGGGCCGGTCATCCCCGGTTTCATGGCCAGGCGCTTCAAGTGCCAGGAGCTGTACATCTCCACCACCAGCGGCACCTCGGGGCGCGGTCCCACCATGCTCATTTCCCCCTTTAATACGTTGAGTAGCTGGGGAAGCTCGTCCAGGGCGGAACGCCGGAGGAACCGGCCCAGGGGGGTAATCTTGGGATCGTCGCGCGCCGTTTTGATCTGGCTCTGTCCCAGTTGGTCCGGGTCGGTGGGAACAGGGGGGTCTGTGGGGGCATCCACGGTCATGGTGCGGAATTTAAATATGGTGAAGACCCGGCCGTTTTCCCCCACGCGCTTCTGGCGAAACAGGGCGGGGCCGGGGGAGGTCAGCCTGACCAGAAGCGCCTCCACCAGCAGCACGGGCCACAGGACAAGGAGCCCCACCGACGAGATAACCAGGTCCATCACCCGTTTGAGGAGGGCGTCTATGTCGTCAATCGCCGGGGCTCGCAGCTCCAGAAGCGGGATGTCCCCCACCATGGTGACCAGGGCGGTGACACTGGCCAGTTCCAGATAGCTGGGCACCACCTTGATACGCACCGGAAGGGTCTGGAGAGTCTGGACCACCAGGGGTACGGAGGGGTGCCCCTGCTGGGTGATGATTACCTCATCCACTTCATGGTCCAGAACAACCTTCCGCACTTCCTCCAGTGTCCCCAGGACGGGCAGGTCGCCGCCGGAGGGAGAGTCGGTCAGGATGCCCACAACCTGGACGTGGCTCCAGGGGCTCTCCCCCAGATTGTGAATGACCCTGCCGGCGGACTCCCCGCCGCCGATGATGAGCACCCGGCGGGTGCCATACCGTCGCCAGCGCTGGAGCCTCCAGGCCCCCCACAGGGCCAGCCGGAAGGCCCCCATGAGAAGAAAGGCACTGCCCAGCAGGTAGATGAGGAGGAGGCGGGAGAAGAATTGGTATTTCAGAAAGAGAAACAGTCCCGCCACGGTGATCAGGGTGAGGGCCAGGGTGATGGCGGTCCTTTGGATCTCCTGGACCAGGGATGTGGCCGAGCGGGGGTGGTAGAGCGCGGTGCTCCGGCCAAACACGCTCCACGTCGCCAGGAGAAGGGCCAGTATCAGGGGGGTCACGAATCTGGTGTCGGGGTCCGGCGTCTGTCCCAGGGGGAGGGTCCATTTGGCCCAGTTCGACAGGAAAAGCGCCGCCGTCAGCAGGGCCAGGTCCACGATCCAGCGCAGGAGGCTCCAGCGTCCGGCGGTCATGACAGCGCCTGGCCGGTCCGGGAGGCGGAGGGCTGGGGGGCTTCGCCCCGGTGCTGGGCCCAGGCCTTCCGGACAATCCGGTCCATCTCCCGTAAGAATACACTCCGGTCAAATTGGAGGGCATGGCCGCGGATGCGCTCCTTGTCCCATTCCATGCCCTGGAAATCCCGGACCGCCTGCACCAGGGCCTCCACACTCTGAGGAGTGAAATGGAGTCCGGTCTCTCCGGAAATAACGGTTTCCAGGGCTCCTCCCTCACCGAAAGCTATTACGGGCCGGCCCGCGGACTGGGCCTCCAGGGCGGTCATGCCCAGGTCCTCTTTCCCGGGAAGGATGAACGCACGGCAGCCGGCATATAGCTCGCCCAGGCGCTGGCGGGACTGCCAACCCAGGAGCTCCACCGACGGTCCGGCTATCTTCTGAAGGTCCCGCATGGCCCTGCCCGTTCCCACCACCTTGAGCGGGAGGCCCAGCTGCGTGAAGGCCTCCACCGCCAGGGCCACCCGCTTGTAGGGCACCAGACGCGATACCGCCAGGAAATAGTCACCCTGCTCCTCCCCGGGACGGAAGGACGTGGTATCGATGGGTGGGTACACCACGTGGGCGGGCCTGCCATAGCAACGTTGAAGACGGGCCTGCACCTCCCGGGAGTTGGCCACGAAAATATGGACGCGGTCGGTCGCGCGTCTATCCCAGCTTCGGACATACCCCATGAGGGCCCTGGTCAGGGGACGCAGCAACCGGTCCAGGGGGAGCCCCGGGTCGATACCCTCCCACGCGTAGCGGAGAGGGGTGTGGCAATAGCAGATGTGCAGGGAGCCGGGGCCCGTCCGGATATTCTTCACCCACCCGTGGCTGCTGCTGATGACAAGGTCATACCCCCGCAGGTCCAGGCTCTCCACAGCCCGGGGAAACAGCGGATAATACAGCCAGTACCGCTTCCGGGCCCCGGGCAGGTGCTGCAGGAACGAGGTATGGACGTCGGTGCCTTCCAGGACGCCGCCGTGGAGGTGCCGGCTATCGGCCAGCAGCGTGAACATGGGGGCTTTGGGGAACAGCTGTCCCAGGGCCAGGGCGACCTCCTCGGAGCCCCCCAGCGTGGCGAAGTACTCGTGCACCAGTGCGACCTTCACGCCTTCCCACTCCATGTTACAGGGTATTGCCTCCCACCGTTATGCCAGCAATTTGTGGTATATCTCCATAACCTGCCGGGCCGCCCGGTCCCAGGAAAATTGCTGCGCCCGTTTCAGCCCCTTGGCCCTCATGTCCTCCGCCAGGGCGTCGTCGCCGCAGACCCGCTCCAGCGCCGCCGCTATAGCCCCGACATCCTCGGGGTCTACCTGTAGGCCCGCCTCGCCGACCACTTCGGGGAGGGAGGCGGCGTTCGATGTTATCACCGGTGTCCCCACCGCCATGGCCTCCAGGGGCGGAATACCAAACCCCTCGTAGAGGGAGGGATAGGCCAGGGCCCGGGCCCCTTTGATGAGGCCGGGCAGGTCCTCGTCGGGCGCATATCCCAGATAGCTCACGCTGTCATGGAGACCGAGCCTCCGTATCTCGTTGAAAATGATGTCGTATTTCCAGCCCATCGCCCCGGCCAGGACCAGATAGATGGGGTCCGGACTCTTTTTCCGCAGGAGATGAAAGGCCTGGATGAGGCGCACCAGGTTCTTCCGGGGTTCCAGGGTGCCCAGGGACAGTATATATGGGGTGCCGAGGTGATACCGCCGGAGAACGCCTTCCACATACTCCGGGGAAAGGTCGGACCGGAACAGGTCGGCGTTGTACCCGTTGTAGACCGTATGCACCTTCTCCGGCGGCACATCCAGGAGCTCCAGGATGTCTTTCCGTGTGTTCTCGGACACAGCCACCACGGCGTCGGCCCGGTTGAGCTTTCGGAGCCAGCCTCCTATGTGCTTCACGCGGGTGAAGAACTGGTACTCCGGGTACTTCAATACCACCAGGTCATGCACGGTCACCACCAGCTTGGCGTGGCGTACCGGGACGATTCGGTAGTTCGGCGAATGGAAGATATCCACCGGGCCGGTAACCCAGTCCGCGGGAGGCAGGGGGATGACCTGCCAGGCCAGGCTCACCAGGCGCGCCGGGATGCGCAGGGTGGCGGTCCGAAACCGGGCCTCGTCCAGGCCGTCTATGAGGCTATCGGGCCTGCGGCGGCGAAAGGAGTTGTAGAAGAGCACAAGCTCCGGGTCCTGAAGGCGGCCCAGGGCTCGTATCATGTTGGCGGTGTACTCTCCTATGCCGGTTTTAGGCTTTTGCAGGCTGGCCGCATCGATGGCGATACGGAGCCTGCGGTCCATCACGGAAGCCGGCTTTCCTTCCACCTGGCTGGCCTTCATCTGCATCGCTTTTCCTGAGGATATGGGCATTTGCTCTCGCTTAACCTTAAACCGGTATCATCGATCTATCGCTGGGGGGATGGCCCCTATGGACGCCACCGACCCTTATCCCGTATTTAGGGGGACTGTTGAGTTTCTGAATATCGCTCGCCTCAAAATGCCCCTCGAGAAGATCATTCCTCCGCTCTCCAGACCCAGTAGTTTGGTGGTCCCGATGGTGGAAAATAAGGCCTCGATAATGCCGTCCTCCCCGTACTGGGAAAAGGTCTTCCGCTCAAAATTATTTAGGTTTCCGATTTTTCCCCTATATAATGTCTTCGTGGCCGCCAGGACAAGATGGAATTTCAGGAGTCCCAGCCGCTCCCTGGCTTTGATCCTGCCGCGTCCCGGTTTCATGCGGTGCTTCCCCCCGGGTCCGGAGATGGGGCCGGGCTATCGGTCCCGGATGCGGGGATCGGAACCTCTTTGATCTCTCCACCGTGCAGGTGCAGGACCCGGTCGCTCAGAGCGTGCACCAGCTTGGGGTCGTGGGAAACAAAAAGGATGGTCCCCCCCTTTGTTTGGAACTGGCGGAGCCAGTCGATGCACTTGCTCTGGAAGGCGGCATCTCCCACCGCCAAAACCTCGTCCACGATGAGGATCTCCGGCTGGGCGTGCACCGCCACGGAGAAGCCCAGGCGCACCTGCATACCGGAGGACAGCCGTTTCAGCGGGACGCCCATAAAATCCCCCAGCTCGGCGAAGTCAACAATGGCGTCGAAGGCCCGGTCTATCTGGCGTTTGGACATTCCCAGGACAGCCCCGCTCAAGTACACGTTGTCCCTTCCCGTGAGGTCATGGTGGAAGCCGGCCCCCAGTTCGATCAGGGGACACACCCTGCCCGCCACCCTTACCCGGCCCCGGGTGGGGTGGACCACCCCGGTGACGATTTTCAGGATGGTGCTTTTCCCCGAACCGTTGGGGCCCGTAAGGGCCACGGTCTCCCCCTGCTCCACCGAAAAACTGATGTCCTTGAGGGCCAGGAACTCGGGGGCGTGCCTGCGTTGGAACAATACCGGCATAAGCTCCCGCAGATGCCCTTTATCTCCCCTCCGGGCCAGGTGGAAGCTCTTCCAAACGCCCTCTAATTCGATAATACTCATAGCTTATACCATCTCGGCAAACTTGGGCTCCATCTTCTTGAATAGCAGATATCCCCCCACCAGCAGTACCAGGGTGGCGCCGGACACCGGAATGAGGTCGGTCCATATGGGTGCGGTACCGTGCAATAGCGCCGTTCGATAGGCGTTGATAAGACCGGCCATGGGGTTCAGGAGGTAGAGGCCTTGAAGGTGCTCCGGGACCAGTTTGACCGGGTAGATGACCGGGCTCAGGAACATCCAGAGCGGCAGCCCCACGGCGACGAGCTGCCTCACATCCCGGTAAAACAGATTGGCCATCGAGGTGCAGAGGCCGATTCCGGCTACGAAGAGTACCTGGAGGCCCATCAGGGGCAGGACCAGCAATATGTGGGGGTGGAGGGGCCAGCGGAAGACGGCCATAAGCCCGATAAGCACCAGGAGCGAGAACATGAAGTCCAGAATTCGGGCCAGCACCGAAGACAGGGGGATGACCTCCCGGGGGAACGGGACCTTGGTCACCAGGTTGTCATGTACCACCAGGCTCTCCGTGGCATCCACCGCGGCATGGGCAAACAGGTTCCACGATAGCAGGCCCGTCAGCACAAACAGAAAGTAGGGGGTATCCCCCGTGTCGATACGGACAACCACCGAGAAAGCCGCGGTGAGCACCAGGGCATAGGCGAGGGGGTTGAGGACCGCCCAGTATAACCCCAGCATGGATTGCGTGTAGCGGGCCTTCAGGTCCCGGGCCACCATGATGAGAAGGAGCTCCCTGTATGCCGCCAGGCGTCTGAGGTGCTCCCGCAACCCCAGGCGCGCCGGGAAGGTATAGCTCGCTGGTGGCTCCACCGCAGCCGGGCTTCTCCTCATGGAGACGCCTGGGTCCCCCCCGGTGTTCTTGAGGGCGTCACCGGTTGGACCCCGTCCTGCGGCCCCCGGCGCCTCCCTGTTTCTGAGATACCGCGAAAGGGCATGACTCACCTGCTCCCGGCATTTAGTATGCCCATTATAGTCTCAGTCTCCATACTCTACAATCCCGCGAAAGGATGAGTCAGGAACGATTTTGCCCCCGGGACCGTGTCTCGACCCTCTCGTTCGCACCCTCGAATAAGCCCGCGTCCTCACCGAGGAACGGCACTGACAAGAACCGGGGAGGTGGTGGCTATGGATACAAACACGGCCGGGCCATGGGCCTTGGTCTATACGGGTGGGAGTTGGGCTTCGCGACGGTGCGGCCCGGGTCTCGTGGCGAGTCAAACGGGGCACCGGGGATGGCGGCGAAGCGGCGACTACTCGGACAGGCTCTTGATAAAGGCAACCAGGGCGCCGATCTGCTCCTGGCTGAGCTTCAATTGGGGCATAACCCCTCCCGGCAGCCCCTTGCCCACCTTGGCTGTGGGGTCCGTTATGGACTCCACCACATATGCCTCGTCGGCCACGACCTTCTCCCCACCCTCAAGCTCCCTTTCGCTGCCGAAGAGTCCCACCATGGGGGGTCCTATTTCTCCGCCCTCACCGTCGATCTTATGGCACACGATGCACTGGAATTTCTGGAACAGCTGCCTTCCCTCCGCCGCCAGGCCCGAGGTGGGCGCAGGTGCGGGAGCGGGTGCGGGTGCGGGTGCGGGTGCCTGCTCCGCCAGCAATGGTTCCAACAGGGCGCTGTCCCAATTCTTGATGAAGGTTATCAGATCATGGATCTCGTGCTTTTTTAGAGGGCCCCCGTCCTCCAAGGCCCAGGCGGGCATGACCTTCCCACCCCGGGAGATAATCTTTTCCAGGGCATCCTCGGTAAGTTTGGTTCCATTCAGGGCGGGACCAATAAGCCCCTCTCCGTCTTTCCCATGGCAGAGCACACAGGTTGCGACGTATTGGTGGGCCCCTATTTCCGCCTTCTCGTGTGTCTGGCGGGCCAGGGCGGCTCTCTGCCGGGCGGGCTCGTTTATCGTATATAAAGGTATGAAAATCACAATGATCAGGGTCAGGACTATCCCTATAAGGATCTTTCTATCCATTCCTATATTCCGGTTACCTGGGATTCATCGAAGCCACTGCGTTGAATTGGGGTACTCGTATCCACGGTTAAAACTCCGTCCTCGATGTTGATGAGGAAAATGTCCAATGGTCGGGGAGCCGGTCCGCCCTGGACCAGGCCGAAGCGGTCGAATATCGAGCTGTGGCAGGGACAGTTGAACCTGCCCTTGGCCGCCAGGTCGTCCTCACTGGGGTCATCGGCTGCCCAGGGGACCACGCAGCCGAGATGGGTGCATTTGCGATACAGGGCCAGAAAGCCGGACTCGACCCGGGAGAGATACGCCCGGGCCTCTCTCACATAGGTTACCGTGCCCACCGGCATGTCCTTGACCTCTTCCAGGGTGCCGATTTTGATCTTCCCCCCAAAACCTCCGGACTTGAACTGGGGCCACAGAGAGAGTGCAAAACCACCCCCTGTCTCCAGAGCCAACAGGCCGGCAAGTCCCCACCAGATGCGGCCCATGAACTGTCTTCTGGTAAAATCCTTATCCACCTAGAACCTCCAATTACAAGCACGCCCGGTGAAGGCTTCGATCAAAAGGTCATTGCCCCCGGCGGTAGATCCCAGGGCCAGGTCAGGTGCATGCCAAGTCCCCTGAAAAACGTGCCACTGATGATGAGTAGGTAATAGCTAACCGCAAACCCGGTGAACAGCCCGATGGTCACCTCTCTGGTGTTCGGGTGCCATCTCCGGATCAGTACGTATAGCAGCAGGATAAGCCCGCCTACGATTACCAGAGGGATGATCCACCCCGGAATATAGCCGGGTTCGCTGATCAGGGACCTTACCCTGATGTACTCGTCGAAGAGGATGAGCGCCACGATCCATACACTGGTGTAGATGGCGGACCAGCCGGCAATGGCCCGCCCCTTCTTGGAGGCGAACCAGATACCGACATCCCTCGTGTCTCTATCGATGTAGGGTATCGCCATCAGCACGACCAGCACTATGGTGGGGATGATGACCCCGGCCAGCGCCGGATGCATGTGAAGCAGCAACTCCTGAAGGTTCATAAAGTACCAGGGCGCCTTGGCCGGATTCTCCGTGAGGTCCGGGTTGGCCATCTCCCGCAGCGGGGCATTGGCGGCTACCGACCAGAACAGGAGAAGAACAGTGGTCCCCAGCACCGCCAACAGCTCCATGATCAGCAGGTGGGGCCAGGACATCAAAGTATTCTCCGGGCCCTTTCCCACCATGCGGCTGGTACCCTTGACCAGTTCCATGAGGCCGTAGGTCTTGCTGGGGTCTTTAGGGAACAATTCCTGGGATTCTATGCTCACTTGGCTCCCCCCTCAGGCTCGGGCTCGAGGTCCTCCTGCGGACCGGACAGCCCTCCGTCCTTCCTGATCCTCCAAAAATGGACACCGATGAGAAGTGTCATTACCAGAGGCAGGAGCGCGATATGGAGTGTGTAGAACCTGATCAATGCTTCCTGCCCCACCTCTTTCGCCCCCAAGAAGAGTATGCGGACATACTCACCGACAAAGGGAGCAGCGCCCGCTATATTCGTCCCCACGGTGATCGCCCAGAAGGAGAGCTGGTCCCAGGGGAGCAGATATCCGGTAAAGCTCAAGAGCAGGGTCAGTACCAGGAGCAACACTCCGATTATCCAGTTGAATTCCCTGGGGCGCTTGTAGCCTCCGGTGTAAAACACACGGCACAAATGCAGGAAAACGGTCAGCACCATAAGATGGGCGGCCCATCGGTGCATGCTTCTCATAAGTATGCCGAAGGTAACCCCCGTCTCCATGTTCTGGATATCGGCATAGGCGCGCTCCACCGAGGGCACATAGAAGAACATCAGAAACACCCCGGTGCCCACCAGGACCAGGAAGAGAAAGAAGGTGATCACACCCAGACCATAGGTGTAGGTTATTTTCAGCGTATGAGCACGGACCTTGACCGGATGTATATGGAGAAACCAGCTATTGACTATCGCTCTTGACTGATTATCTTCGGTGTTGGGGTAGCCCTGGCGAAATACGGACTTCCAGGGGCTGCTTTTGGTAACCATCTCAATGATTGAGCCGACATTAAGCTTTGAACGAACACTAAACATTGTCAGGCAGCGCTCGTCTTTGGGGTGGTCTTTTCAGCCCTTTTCCCATAATTCATTTTCTCCTTGCCTGTCCCGAATAGACAGGACTTAAAGCCCTCAAAGAAAGCCCCCCCAGCGTCCCATGGTTCTCTATGGACACAGGTGGGCTTGGTGTTTTTTTTATTGCCACAAAAGGTGGCAAGCCTATCTCTCTCCGCCATAGATATTACCGGTTTCCCCCCAATCTATTCGTCCGTATCCGGGGGTTTTCCAGTCGAGAAGGATATCACGGCTCCTGTCTGTCCTGATGCCCGTTTGATGGAACAAACTTGTATCCGGCCCGGTACTTATTGATTATATATCCGGAACCGCCCGTATTGTCCTCAAGCTTTCGACGCAGCCGCTTGATATAGGCTCTTACCGAGCAAGCCCCACCTGGATACTCATTGCCCCATACCTCGGATAATATCGTCTGGAGGGGCAGGAATTGGCCGGCGTTTCTAGCCATGCAGAGAAGTAGTTTATGTTCGGTACGGGTGAGGGTGACCCTTTTGTTGCCGGCGGTGACCACACGATCACCCGGTTTAATGACCACGTCACCAACGGAGATAGGGGCGGAAGCGTCGGTTCCCGGTGCTATCTCTCCCACGGTTCCGGCCGGGGGTGGGACCGCGATCGCCTCAATTCCTTCCACCCATCGGTGACATTGCCCGTGGGTATCGTTGATGCACTCCAGTAATTCCCGTTGCATGGGCGGTCCCAGGGCGGTATCCTGGCGAAGCAGAGTTTCCACCAAAACGGTGGCTGCCGTTAATGCCCGCTTCAGTCCCTGCACCTGAGTATTGAACGATTCTGTCGTGGGGCCGTTCCCCTGTTGAGTTATCGTCACTGTGTTTTTCCCGATGGCGGTCTGCATGGTTCTCCGGGGCCTTTCACCGCGTTCCCCCGCGGATTTCCGGGCGTTTCCAACTTTTTAAGCGAACCGATGGGCGACAGCTCGCCACCCTGGGCGGGGTCCAAGACCCTCACTGCGATTCGCATCATGCGTGCACAATTGCCTCGATAGGTTCTCCCCAGGGGAACTCAAGGTGAGGTAAAAATTGCAAACATGTTACACAGTATATTAGAGCGGGATGAAAAAATCAAGACAATAACCGGGGTCTCCGGGGGGAGATTTCCGGCCCCGCCGGCACCTATCGGGTATCGACCGGCCGGTTACAGACCGGCCGGCATTTTCCTTACAGAATCACTCCCTTGTCCTTTAAGTCCCCGATGTCCTCCCAGGAATACCCCAGGTCCAGCAGGACCTCCTCTGTGTGCTGTCCCAGCTCGGGGGCTCCCCCCCGCACACTGCCCGGGGTGGCGCTGAAGTCAACAGGAAATCCTACCATGGCCATTTTGCCCCTGGACTGGTGCTCTATCTCTATGATATTACCGTTTTCCCATACCTGGGGGGACTTGGCTAGCTCGGGATATGTGGCTACCGCAGCATAGATCAGGTTTTTGTCCTGGAAACGTTTCAGCCATTCATCTTTGGTCCTCGAGGCCATGACGCCACCGATGATTTCGATAAGCTGGTGACGGTTTTGGTCCCGGACTGTGGAATCAAGGAAACGCTCATCGTTTTGATAGTTCTGAATTTCAAGTTCCCGGCAGAAATCGGCCCAATGCCTGTCCGATTGAGCCATGGCAAACTGTATGTAGCGGCCATCTTTGGTCCCGTAGAAGTTCCACAGGGGATTGGACTGGTCCTTTTGAGAAACCCTTCCTGCCTCCTCGCCAGTGGAAAGGTGTCCCTGGAGTGCCAGGCCGCCGGCATCTATCAGACCGCCCAGGATGCTGG
Source organism: Dehalococcoidia bacterium (assembly GCA_036447315.1). Lineage (GTDB taxonomy): Bacteria > Chloroflexota > Dehalococcoidia > JACVQG01 > JAZFUS01 > JAZFUS01. The sequence continues at coordinate 905 of JAZFUS010000095.1, read as the reverse complement.
CATGGACCATCTGGCCCTGGCCGCTTTTTTCCCGGTGGTAGAGGGCGGCCATTATCCCATAGGCCGTGCTCAGGGCGGTGATGTGATCGCCAAAACCGGGCCGGCAGGTGACGGGTGGCGTGCCCGGCTCGCCGAAGGCATCCATGAGCCCGCTCTCGGCAAAAACCGAATAATCGAATCCGGGGCGGTCTTTATCGGGGCCGCGCATTCCCCAGCCCGATATCATGGCGTAGATGAGGCGGGGATTGATGGCGGAAAGGGTAGCATAGTCCATCTTGAGCTTTCTGAGCACAGGCGCCTGGAAGTTGGAGAGAAAGATATCGGCTTCCTTCACCAGACGGTGTGCCACCTGCCGCCCCTCCTCCGTGTTCAGGTCCAGGGTAACGCTCCTCTTACCCCGGTTCTCCAGTTCGATTACGTAATTGATCTCCGTGAGGGGCGGCAGCGCCCCCCTGAAGGAGACATTTCGCATGGGGTCGCCCCCCTGGGGGTGTTCTATTTTGATGACATCGGCGCCCATGTCCGCCAGATGCGCCGTGGCCCGCGGCCCCACCAGGAAGGCAGCACATTCAACTACCTTGATACCTTTCAGCATCTGATTTTACCTCCAACCGGGTTTATCTTAATTGGACGCCCTCGGACTTGAGCTTTTCGGTGATCTGCTCCCGCAGCAGCTTCTTGTCCACCTTATCGTGCTGGGTCACCGGCATCTCGTCCAGCAGCTCCAGGCGCTCCGGCATTTTAAAGGTGGCCAGCCCGGCGTCGGTAAGGACCTTGACGACTTCATCCAGGGTTATGGTCTTGCCCTGGGCCGGCTTGACGTAGGCGCAGGTGCGCTCTCCCAGCCGCGGGTCGGGCATGCCCACGATGGCCACCATCTCCACCTGGGGGTGCTTGATCAGTAT
>JAZFUS010000094.1:0-2557 GCA_036447315.1 Dehalococcoidia bacterium | reverse complement strand
GGCATACTCCCGGGCCAGCTCGGCGATGGTCTGAGCGGGGACCCCGCAGATGGCCTCGGCCCACTCCGGGGTCTTGGGCACCCTATCCTCCTCCCCCAGGACATAGTCCTTGAACTTCTGAAAGCCCACCGTATAGGTGTCCAAGAAGCTCTTGTCGTGGAGGTCCTCGGTGATCATGACGAAGGCCATGGCCATCATCATGGCGGCATCGGTGCCGGGAATGATGGATATCCACTGGTGGGCGAAGGCGGCGGTGGAGCTGGTGTACCGGGGGTCTATGGAGACAAACCTGGCCCCCCGCTCCCGGGCCTGGGCCAGGTACCAGGAGGTATTGGTGTCCGAGATGGAGTCCACCGGATTCCAGCCCCACAGGATGATCAGTTTGGAATCCAGGTAGTTGTCCCGGGTGTTTCGGGTGAAGAGGGTGCCGTAGGTGGCCAGCTCGGCAAAGACGCCCCCCTCGTGGGAGTAATAGCCCCAGTTGCTGGTGAATCCACCGAACATGCCGAGGAGCCTGCCTATGGCGCCCTGTCCGTGGATGACGGCCAGGTCACCGCCGGAGCCCTTGAAGAAGATGGCCCCGTTGCCGTAGGCCTCCTTGACCCGGATGAGCTCCCGGGCCACGGTGTCTAAAGCCTCATCCCAGGTTATCCTCTGGAACTGCCCCTTCCCCCGCTCCCCGGTCCTCTTCATGGGGTACTTCAGGCGGTCAGGGGCGTAGACCCTCTGGCGGTAGGCCCTCCCCCGGAGGCAGGCCCGGAACTGGGGGTCCCCGCCGTCATCGGTCTCGATGCGGGTGATGGCCCCGTCCCGGACGTGGACCTTGAGGATGCACGTGCCTCCGCAGTGGCTGGAACACGTGGTCATGACCACCTCTTCCCCGCCGGGGGCCCTTTTCTTCATAGCCATGGCTCACCTCGCTTCAAGCTCTGGTTACCTGGACCAGGGCCGTATTGGTGGGGAAGGCCCCGCCCGGTGATATCTGGTCCCGGCTCAGGACGTTGACACATCCCCCCAGGTCCACGCCGTTTTCGTCGGGGTCAAACCAGGCCCCTTCGGGGATGGCTACCACTCCGGTCATGATGCGCTCGGTAACCCAGGCGGGGATGCGCATCTCGCCCCGGTCATTGAACACCCGGACCAGGTCTCCGTCCCGGATGCCCCGCTCCTGGGCATCGAGAGTGCCGATCTGCACCCTCTGGGCCTCCAGCTCCCGGAGCCAGGGGATGTTATCGAAGGTGGAGTGGGCCCGGCGTTTGAAGTGGACAGTGATGAGCTGGAGGGGAAATTTCTCCCTCAAGGGGTCGGAGGGGCCCTCCCAGGGCTCGATATAGCTGGGGATGGGGGGGGTAAGGGGGCTGTCGATGTCGGCCAGCCTCTGGGAGAAGATCTCGATCTTGCCCGAGGGGGTGGGGAAGGGGTTGTTCTCGGGGTCCCGGACCTCCTTCTCGAAGGCCACCAGGGGCCCGGGGGTCTGGATCTTGTGTTGCCCCTGCCTGCGGAAGGCGTCGTAGTCCGGAATATCGCGGACCATATCGGGGGAGTTCTGGAAGATATCCCGGAGCCACTCATCCTCGGTCTTGTCGCTGTAGTCGCTTACCCCCAGCCGGGGGGCCAGCTCCCGGGCGATATCGAAGTCCGATTTGGTCCCGTGCAAAGGGTCGATGGCCTTGTTGCCGAAGATATAGTAGGGGCCGGACATCCAGGGCCGGAAGAAATCGTTCCTCTCCAGGAAGGTGTTCACCGGGAGCACAATGTCGGCATAACGGGCGGTGGGGGTGAGGAAGGTATCGTGCACCACCACGAACTCCGTTTTCTTCAGCGCTTCAATCCCCTTGTTCACGTTGGGGAACTGGTTTAGATAGTTGACACAGGTGAAGTAGGCCAGTTTGTAGTCCGTGGGGTAGCCCCCCTGCCGGCCCCGAAGCAGGGCATCCCATACCTGAGCGATATGCACCCTCTGTTTGGCCTTGGCGAAGGTATCCAGGCTGCTCCCTTTGAAGGGCAGCTTTTTATCTACAGGGTTGGGGGGCACCGGTAACTGGTGGCCGAAGAGGCTGCCCACGGGGCTTATCTCGGAGCCGGCGGCGTTGCCACCGTGTATGCCCACGTTGCCCGTCATGGCGGCCAGGGTCATGGCCGACCGGTGGTACTGCTCGCCAAAGGCGCTGCGCCCCGGGGAGAAGCCGGTAATCAGGGCCGCCGGTTTAGTGGTGGCATACTCCCGGGCAAGCCCGGCGATGGTCTGAGCGGGGACCCCGGAGATGGCCTCGGCCCATTCCGGGGTCTTGGGCACCCTGTCCTCCTCCCCCAGGACATAGTCCTTGAACTTCTGAAAGCCCACCGTGTAGGTGTCCAGGAAGCGCTGGTCCTGGAGGTTCTCGGTGATCATGACGAAGGCCATGGCCACCATCATGGCGCTGTCCGTACCGGGACGAATGGGTATCCAGCGCTGGGCCAGGGTGGCGGTGGTGTCGGTAAAACGGGGGTCAACGCAGGTGACGGGTATGCCCGCCTCCCGGGCCTTCATCAGGTGCCAGGCGGTATTCGTGCTCCA
>JAZFUS010000093.1:0-9671 GCA_036447315.1 Dehalococcoidia bacterium | reverse complement strand
GGGCTCATCCAGGATCACCACCCGCGGGTCCTTGATCAGCACATCGGCGATACCCAGGCGCTGTTTCATTCCCCGGGAGAAGGTTTCCACCCTCTGGTCTCGCACCTGGCCCAGCCCCACCTTCTCCAGGATATTGTCGATTTTGCCTGCTGACACCTTATCGGAAATCCTGTTCAGGCGGGCAGTGTAGGTGAGATTCGCCCGGGCGCTCATGTCCCCGTAGAAACCCACGTTTTCCGGGAGATAGCCGGTGATGCGCCTCACCTTGAGGGACTCCCGGGTGGAATCGTACCCATGGACGGTGGCCGAGCCTGAGGTGGGCTGGCTGAGGCCCAGGAGCATGAGAATAGTGGTGGTCTTGCCCGCCCCGTTGGGCCCCAGAAAGCCGAATATCTCCCCCTCCTCCACCTGGAGGTCCAGTTGATTTACAGCCACCATGCTGCCGTAGGCCTTGGTCAGACTCTTTGTCTCCACAATGCTCATTGTTTGCTACCGTCTGCCCACTCTTACGAAGACCACCGCCAGGCCGGCGACGACCAGGACCACGATAAATACCCCCAGCCAGCCCCAGATGGTGGGTGTGGCCACCGATACCCGTAGCTCCAGGCTATCCGAGGTCGTGAGGCCTGTGCCATTGACGCTGAGGGAGTAGTCGCCGGCGATGGTCTTCGGGGAGGGCTCTATGGAGATCGTGATTTCCCTCCGCTCCAGCGGGGCCAGGGTCTCCAGCCTTTCGGGGTCGAAGGTCACTGTCCAACCTTCGGGTGAGAATGAGGTGAAACCGATGCCCACCAGAGGCGCTGTACCCAGGTTCTGGGCCACTATGGCTACGGTACTGGCCTTGCCCGCGGTGGCCTCGGCGTTCAGCCGCCCGGAGATGGTGTACATATCCAGTTCGAAGGTGCCGGTGATCACCACTTTGAGGGAGATGCTGCCCCTGATATCGCCCGAGGCGGCCTGCACCTCTATGGTGTACTCCCCCGGCTCGGCCCTATTCGGTGAGACGAGCGCTACGTCCACCCCTCTGGTGGCCCGTTTCTTGAGGCTGATGGTGCGGATCTCCTTCTCGGTGAACGAGGGCTTGAAGGACACGCTCCAGTCTTTGGGGGCACTGGCCGAGAGGGCGAACGAGAGGTCGTCTTCGGTCTTGTTGTCCAGGTCCACGCTGAACTCGAACGTGCGCCCCGACGGCCCGCCCAGGACCGGAAACTCGGCGGTTAGCACCATTTCTCCCTCTTTGACGGCCTTTGCCTCCACCCTGATGGTAAGCTCCGCGGAGGACTGGAGCAGGCCGTCCTCGGTGGTGGCTGTCAGGAGGAACTTGTATGTGCCGGTGGACCCTTCGGGGGGCTGAGTCTCAAAGGAAATGGTCTTTTCATCTTCCGCGGCCACGTACAGGCCTCGGATGTCGTAGCCCCGGTCCTTGAAGGCTGCCTCCCACCCCGGGGGGGCGGAGGCTATCTCCAGGTTTATCCTCTCGCCCGCCTCTCCCTTGTTGACCACCGCTACTCGGACACTTACATCCTCTTCGGCGGCCACCACCAGGCTGGTATAGGCGGGAGCGAGCAGGATCCCCCTCTCTGCCGCCAGTGCCGGTGGGCCGACCATGCCCAGCAGCACCACCGTGGAGAGGATCAGCATAGATATCGTCCTTTTCACTCGGATATCGCCTCCTGTTAGAATAGTTTGGGGCTCCCTTTATTCACGCCGGAAGCCGCAAAAGCTTACGCGCGTTGTCCTCGTAGATCATCTTCCTGTCCACATCGGAAATCTCCATGGCATCGATAGCACGTATGGTCTCCCGGGTATGCCTATCGCCGATCTGGGCGTCGTAGGGCATATCCGTTCCGAAGAGCAGGCGCTCGGCCCCGAAGAAGGCATGGGCGCACATCAGGGCCGGGGTGTTCCCATAGAGGGCGGTATCGTTATAGAACATGCGGAAGTAGTCGATGGGGGGATGGCGCAGGCTGCGCATGAACTTGACCCCTACCCGGAACTCATCGAAGTCGTAGGCGCCCACTATCCTCTCGGCAAAATAGGGCACCATGGCCCCGGCGTGGTGGGTGATGAACTTGAGCTCGGGGTATTTTGCCAGCACCCCGCTGAATACCAGCCGGGCCATGGCCACCGTGGTCTCGTAGGGCCAGCCGAAGACACTGAAGATGGCGTATCGGGACCGGTTCTCGGTTTCGTAATCGGAGAAGGAGGGCTCCCGCCGGGGGTGGATCCAGATGGGCAGATTGTAGTGGACCATCCTCTCGTAGAGGGGCATGAACTCCGGAGAGTCCAGGGGCTTGCCCGCGATGTTTGAGTAGATCTGGACCCCCCGGAACCGGAGCTCATTTATGCACCGGTCCGTCTCCTCCAGCGCGGCATCCATGTCGTTCATGGGCAGAATGGCCGTCCCGGCGATGAACTTGTCGGGATATTTGGTCACCAGCTCGGCCACCTCGTCGTTGGCCAGCCGGGCCAGCTCCGCCGCCTCCTTGGGTTCGGCGATGGTCTCCAGGGGGGGGGTGCTCAGGGTGAGCACGTGGACCAGGTCGGGGTACTTGTCCATGATCCGGAACCTGGCCTCCATGTCCGTGAGGCTGGAGGCAGCGGTGATCACGTCCCGCAGGGCAAAGCCGGCGGGCGACTGCTTTTCCAGGGCGTCCAGGTATTTCTTGGGTGTTATATGGGCAAAGATATCGATTTTCAAAGTGTCCCGGCCCTTATCCCTTCGGAGATTGTTCTCAAAACCCCTTCAAGGCATAATCATATAGAAAACTTCGGTTTTTAGCAAGGCCTGCCCGGCAGAGGTGGGGTTTAGGGGAAAAGGAACCGGGTGGCGCCGTCAATGGCCTCCAGGAGGGGCGCGGGATAGATGCCGATAATCACAATACCGAAGAGGAGCAGGACCAGTATTCCCTTCAGGAGCCCCGGCACCCGGAGCCTTCCCGGCTCCGATGGAGGCACCATGTACATCTGTTTGATGACCAGGAGGTAGTAGTAGAGGGAGATGAGGCTGTTCACCATGGCCAGGGCCACCAGCCACAGGAGGCCCTCCCGGGCGGCGGCGGCGAACAGGTAGAACTTGGTGGTGAAGCCGGCAAAGAAGGGGAGGCCGGCCAGGGAGAAGAAGGCCACGGCCAGGGTGGTGGCCAGTAGGGGGGACCGCTCGGCCAGCCCGGCGTAGTCGGGGATATCCTCCTTGCCGCTGAGGTTGTAGTAGGCGATGATGGCCACGAAGGCGGCCAGGTTGGTAACCGCAAATCCCGCCAGGTGGAATACCATGCCGCTGGAGGCCATGGGGGATAGGGCGGCCAGCCCCACCAGCAGGTAGCCCGCCTGCCCGATGCTGGAATAGGCCAGCAGCCGTTTGATGTTTCGCTGAGGGATAGCCACCAGGTTCCCCACCGTCATGGTCACCGCCGCCAGCCCGGCCATGATCCCCCGCCACTCGTCCATGGCGGGCATGAAGGCCACGGCAAAGAGGCGCAGCAGGAGGGCGAAGGCGGCCGCCTTCGAGGCCACCGAGAGGTAGGCGGTGATGGGCAGGGGGGCACCCTCGTAGACATCGGGGGCCCACATGTGGAAGGGGACGGCTGCCACCTTGAAGCCGAATCCGGCGATGACCAGCACCAGCCCCACCAGGAGACCCGGCCCCAGATCCTCCCCGCTCCCCAGGACCCCGGCGATGGCCACGAACTCGGTGGTCCCCGCCAGGCCGTAGACCAGGCTCAGGCCGTAGAGGAGGATGGCCGAGGAGAAAGCGCCCAGGAGGATGAATTTGACTCCCGCCTCGTTGGAGCGGGGGTCATGGAGGCCGTAGGAGGCCAGGATGTAGAGGCAGAAACTCAGAAGTTCCAGGGAGATATAGGCGGTAAGGAGCTCCCCCGAGGCCGTCATCAGCATCATGGCCAGGACGGAGAAGAGGATGAGCCCGTAGTACTCTCCGGCATGGGACAGGTTCTTTTCCACGAACTCCACCGAGGCCAGAAGGATGAGAATGCCCAGAAGGAGGAAGAATTCCTTGAAGAACAGGGCGTAGCCGTCCACCAGGAAGAGACCCCCGTAGAGGCGGGCCTCTTCACCCTGAAGGGTCAGGGTGGCCGCCATGATCCCACCCAGCCCCAGAGCCCCCCCGTAGGCCAGGAGGCTTTTTCTGGCCGGGGGCAGGACCAGGTCGGTCCCCAGGATGAGGAAGGCCAGGCCGGCCACCAGAAACTCGGGGAGAAACAGCCAGAGATTCATCCTGCTCCCGGGATGCCGGCCAGCAGCGGGCCTATTCCACTATTGATGGCCGCCATGAGCGGGGCGGGATAGAGCCCCACGAAGATAAGCACCAGGACCAGGACGGCCGAGGCAAAGGTCTCTATCCTGGTGGGGTCCGAGAGCCCCTCCCAGCGGGGGTCCAGGGGGCCGAAGAACACCCTGGCCAGGAGCCTCAGGATATAGATGGCGGTGATGGCGGCCCCCGCTATCCCCAGGGCCCCAAAGAGGGGATAGGTCTGGAAGGTGCCCACGAAGACCAGAAACTCGGCCACGAAGCCGCTCAGGCCCGGTAGTCCCATGGAGGTGAGCCCGGCCACGGTGAAGAAGGCGGCGGTGGTCCCCATGCGCTTGGCCAGCCCCCCGAACATGGTGATGTCCCGGGTGTGGGCCCGGTCGTAGATGAAACCCACCAGGGCGAAGAAGAGGGCCGTCATAATGCCGTGGGAGAACATCTGGAGCACCGCCCCGCTCATCCCCACCGGGTTGAGGGTGGCAAAACCCATGAGCACATACCCCATGTGGCTCACGCTGGAGTAGCCCACCACGTATTTCAGGTCGCGCTGGGATAGGGCGGAGATGGCCCCATAGACCACATTGATGGTTCCAAGAACCATGAGCAGGGGCATCCAGGCCTCGGCCCCCTGGGGCAAAAGCCCGATGCCCACCCGGATGATGCCAAAGGCCCCCAGCTTCATCAATACCCCGGCATGGAGCATGCTTACCGCCGTGGGGGCGGCCACATGCCCGTCGGGGGACCAGGTGTGGAAGGGCCATAGCCCCGCCAGTACCCCAAAGCCCACCAGGAACAGGGGGAAGACCAGCCGCTGAAGGTCCGGAGTCAGCGCATCTCTCCCCAGGGCCACCATATCGAAGGTGCCCAGGCCCGCGGCCACATACACCGCCAGGATGCCCACCCAGACCAGCACGCTCCCGGCCACCAGGTAAATGGTCAGCTTCATGGCCCCGTATTCCTTGGTACGGATAAAGGTGCCGAAATCCGAGCTGCTCCCCCAGACCCCGATGAGCAGGTACATGGGGAGCACCGCCAGCTCATAGAAAAAGAAGAGGAAGAAGAGGTCGAGAGAGATGAAGACCCCCATGACGCCGGTCACCAGCAGGAGAAGGAGGACGAAGAAGTCCTTGGCCCGCAGGGCCGTGTTCCAGGCGATAAACACCCCGGCGAAAATGATCACCCCGGTGAGCAGCACCATGGGCACCGAGATACCGTCCACCCCCAGATGGAAGGAGATGCCCGCCCCCGGAAGCCACCGGTAGGTTTCAATAAACTGGTAGCCCCCCCGGACGTGGTCATAGCTCAGGAAGACGTAGAGGGAGAGCCCCAGGGTGCCGGAGGCGGCGACGGCGGCCACCACCTTGATGGCCAGCACCCTGGCTGAGGGGACCAGGAGTATAACCAATGCCCCCAGGAAGGGGAGCAGAAGTATGGCCGTTAAAACCGGCAAGCAGTCCTCCTCCGGGAAATCATAGCAGGAACGCCGCCAGGATGATGAGCACGATACCGGCGGCCATGGCCAGCCCGTAATTATATAGCTTCCCCGTCAGGTGATAGCGGAGTTTGCCCCCGGCCAGGACCGGAAGCCCCGCCGTGCCGTTGACCCCCCGATCGTTTATCACCAGCCGGTCGAAGAGGGCCACCAGATTGGAGAATGCCAGCACCACCCGGTTGGTGACGCCCCCATAGAGGTCGTCCAGGTAATACTTGTTCTCGATCACGCGGTGGACCGGGGCGAAGCGCCGGGAGATGGCTTCGGGCCGTATCCAGCCTCGGGAGTAGATGGCCCAGCCCCCAAAGAGGCCCAGCAGGGCGATGGCGGTGGAGGACAGCATCAGGGCGGGACGGGCGTGAAAGGCCTCCGCCTCGTGGAGGAAAAGGAAGCTGCCTATCCCCTGATATTGGGCGGGAAGGCCGAGGAGGGGGCCGGCCCAGTTCATGGCGGCCAGTCCCGAGACCAGGGCCAGCAGCCCCAGGACCATCATGGGCAGGGTCATCACCAGGGGGGACTCATGGATATGGTCATTTGCCGGCTTGAGCTTTCCCCCGAAGACCACAAAGAGCAGCCGTGCCATATAGAGGGCGCTGAGGAAGGCAGCCAGCAGGGTGAGTCCGAAGATGATGGGGCCCTGGTTCTGGTATACCGCGCCCAGGACCTCATCCTTGCTGAAGAAACCGCTCAAAGGCGGGAGCCCGGCCAGGGCCAGGGCGGCTATGGCGAAGGTTATGGTGGTGATGGGCATCCTCCGCCGGAGCCCCCCCATCTCCCGGATATCCATCTTTCCGGTGCTGTGCAGCACACTGCCCGCTCCCAGGAAGAGCAGGGCCTTGAAGAAGGCATGGGTCATCAGGTGGAAGACGGCTGCCGTATAGCCCAGGGAGCCCAGGGCCAGCATCATGAAGCCCAACTGGCTGATGGTGGAATAGGCCAGCACCCGCTTGAGGTCGGTCATCACCAGGGCCATGGTGGCCGCCAGGAGCGTGGTGAAGAGCCCGATAAGGGCGACCACCTCCAGGGCCCCCGGGGCCGCCTGGAAGAGGGGGAAGGTCCGGGCCACCAGGTAGACACCGGCGGCCACCATAGTGGCGGCATGGATCAGGGCGCTCACCGGGGTCGGCCCCTCCATGGCATCGGGGAGCCAGACATGCAGGGGGAACTGGGCCGATTTGCCCACGGCTCCCAGGAAGATCAGCAGGGTGGCCGCGGTCAGCGTTCCCGAGGCAATATCGCCGGCGGCGGCGGCCTCCAGGGTCCTGGAGATGGAGAAGGTGCCGGTTACGTTGAACAGCATGAGGATGCCGATGAGGAGGCCCACATCCCCGATCCGGGTGGTGATGAAGGCCTTTTTGGCCGCCTCGGCGGCGGAGCGGCGCTCGTACCAGAACCCGATGAGGAGGTAAGACCCCAGCCCCACCAGCTCCCAGGCCATATAAAGGAGCAGGAAATTGTCGGCCAGGACCAGCCCCAGCATGGCGGCCGCAAACAGGGAGTGGGCGGCAAAATACCAGCTGAAGCGGGGGTCGCCGTGCATGTAGCCCAGGGAGTAGACCTGGACGACGAGGGCCACCAGGCCCACCACTCCCAGCATGAGCACCGAGAGGGGGTCCAGGATCATACCGATCTCCAGCCTGGTGCCGGCCGCCTCGAACCAGGTGAAGCCGAAGGACCGGGGGTGGCTGAAGAGGAGGTCCCGGAGGACAAACAGGGAAAGAAGGAGGCCGATGCCCGTGGCCGAGATGGCCACATAGGCCCCTCCCTGGGGCAGGCGCCTCCCCCAGAGGGTGATTATGACGAAGGCGCCCAGGCATAATACAGGGGCCAGCCAGGCCCACTCCATTCCCGGCAACGACCAACCGGACATCTAAGGTTTCCCTCCTACCATTTCAGCAGGTCGATCTCGTCCACATTCACGGAGGCCCGGTTCCGGTAGAGGCGGAGCACGATAGCCAGGCCCAGCCCCACCTCGGCGGCGGCCACGGCGATGACGAAGATGGCGAAGACCTGCCCCACGAACTCTCCGGGCCTCAAGTACATGGCGAAGGCTACGAGATTGATGTTGACGGCATTGAGCATAAGCTCGATGGACATCAGGATGAGCACGGCGTTCCTCCGGGCCAGGACCCCGTAGATGCCGATACAGAACAGGGCCGCCCCCAGGACCAGGAAATGCTCGAGGGCTATCACTGGTCCTCTTCCGGCCTGGCGATGACCAGGGCCCCGATGAGGGCTACCAGGAGCACCACGGAGGCTATCTCGAAGGGTACCGCCCACTGGCTGAACAGGCTGCGACCCAGGGCGACCAGCTCCACGCGCTCCGGGGCCTGGGGGCCCCAGGGGGTGAAGGCCACGGTGGCCACGAGGATGAGGAACAACGCCAGGGCCGCCACCAGGGCCAGAGGCTTCTGCGGGTTGTCCAGGCGGGTGGTGAGGTCCGTGACCCGGGTGAGCATCAGGGCGAAGAGGAGGACGATGGTCACGGCCCCGCCATAGATCAGGACCTGTACCAGGGCCAGAAAGTCGGCGGACAGGAGGAGATAGAGCCCGGCCACACTCACCAGGGAGAGGAGCAGGAAGAGGGCGCAGTGTATCACCCTCCGGGAGGCCACCACCCCCAGGCCCCCCAGGAGGCAGGCCGCCCCCAGCAGGTAGAAAAGGACCAGGGTTGCGCTCACGGGCCGCCCTCCCCGGAGCCGTGGGCCATCCCCAGCAGCGCCTCTCTATCCAGCACCAGCAGGTCTCGGTCCGAGATGGCCAGCTCGTGCACCCGGCCCATCCTGATGGCGTCTACGGGGCACACCTCGACGCAGATGGTGCACAGCATGCACAGGCCCACATCCAGGAAGAATTGGTCCACGACGCGCTTGCGCCCGTACCGCTCCGCCTGTCCTTTATCGTTGTCCCTGCCGGTGACCGTTATGCACCCGGTGGGGCAGTTTCGGGCGCAGAGAAGGCAGGCGATACAGCGGGGCTCATCGGCCTCTTGGTCGTAGATGAGAACGGGAAATCCCCGGAAGCGGGGGGGGAGGGGGAGGTGCTCCCGGGGGTACTGGACCGTCACCGGCCGGCGGAAGAGGGTTTTTAAGGTTATGGAGAGCCCTTTGAAAAGGCCTATCATCCGGCCCTCCTCAGGCGGCGTTGAAGCCCGAGCACCGCCCCCACCACCACGGCCAGGGAGGCCAGGGAGATGGTCCATGAGGGCCACCCGTAGAAGAGATAGAGGCCGTTCAAGAGGATGTTGAGAAAGGCCAGGGGCAGGAGGAACTTCCAGGCAAATGACATAAGCTGGTCGATGCGCAGGCGGGGGAAGGTGGCTCGAATCCAGATGATGGCCAGCACCACCGCATAGGTCTTCACCAGGAACCAGGCCAGGGGGGGAAGCCCGGGCCAGTTCCAGCCCCCCAGGAAAAGGAGGGCACAGAGGGCGGCCACGGCAAAGGTGTTGATATACTCCGCGGCGAAGAAAAAGCCCCAGCGGATGCCGCTGTACTCCACGAAGGGCCCCCCCACCAACTCCGATTCGGCATGGGGGATGTCGAAGGGGGTCCTGCTCACCTCGGCCAGGCCCGCCGTGAGGAAGAGAAGGAATCCCAGGGGCTGAAGGACCACGAAGGGAACCCGGGCCTGGCCGGCCACGATCTCTCTCAGGTCCAGGGACCCGGCCACCATGACCACTCCCAGGATGGAGAACACCAGAGGAAGCTCATAGCTTATCATCTGGGCGGCGGACCGGGCGGCCCCCAGCAGGGCATATTTGTTGTTCGATGCCCAGCCCGCCATCACCATGCCCACGATGGACAGGGCCGATATGGCCACGATATAGAAGATGCCCATATCCAGGCTGCGTACCACCAGCTCCCGGGTGAAGGGTATGGAGACCCATATCATCAGGGCGGGCAGCAT
>JAZFUS010000092.1:0-5002 GCA_036447315.1 Dehalococcoidia bacterium | reverse complement strand
GCTCGGGGCACCCTCAGGCTATGTGACATCGCCAGGTATTCAATAAACTACTTATGAACGGGAGGCCGATGATGGCTGTAAGGGACCTCAGGGAGTGGATCGACAAGCTTGACGCCGAGGGGGAATTGAAGAGGGTTTCCGTGGAGGTGGACTGGAAGGGAGAAATCGGGGCTATCAGCAGAAAGGTCCTTGCCCGGCAGGGCCCGGCGCTGCTCTTTGAGAATATCAAGGACCACCGGAACACCATCTCCACCAAATTATTCACCGGCGGCATAGCCACCAAGGGCCGCATAGCCATGATGCTGGGCATGCCCCGGGAAACCCCCATGCGCGACCTGGTGGAGTTGGTGAGGCAGCGCGCCAAACAAACGCTGGAGCCCGTGATGGTGGAGGGCGGTCCGGTCAAGGAGAACATCATCAAAGGGGGTGACATAGACCTTTTCCAGTTTCCCGTCCCCCACTGGCACCACCTCGACGGTGGGCGCTACATCAACACCTTTTGTGCCGTTATCACCCGGGACCCCGAATCCGGGATCAGAAACGTGGGCCTCTACCGGGGCGCCATTCTGAGCAAAGATGAGATCGGTGTCCTCCTGGTGCCCGGCCAGGGATGGGGAATCCACTACCTCAAATACCAGCAAATGGGGAAACCCATGCCGGTGGCTATAGCCTATGGCTGTGATGAATCCCTGGTTTTTAGCGCCTCCACGGCGTTTCCCCGGGATGCTGACGAGTTCGGCATTACGGGGTCGCTCATTCAGGAACCACTGAAACTGGTCAAGTGTGAGACCGTGGACCTGGAGGTGCCGGCCAACTCCGAGATGGTGGTGGAGGGGTTCATTTCCCCTGACCCCCAGGACTACCAGCTGGAGGGACCCTTCGGAGAATACACGGGCTATTATGGCGAGGCCGCCAAACGGCCCGTCATTAAGGTCTCCTGCATCACTCACCGGAACGACCCGATATTCCGGGGCACCCTGGAGGGCATGGACCACGAAAATCCCAATGAGGACAGCTCCATGCTGGTGGTAAGCCTTTCCGCCATAGCCAAGAATATCCTGGAGAGCCAGGGGGTCCCCGGCATCCTGGAGGTGAGCGCGGTCCCCATCACCCTGGTCAAGATAAAAAAGATGTTCCGGGGACATGCCAAACAGGTGGCCGCGGCCCTCTGGGGCTCCTCGGCGGCCCAATACCTTTTCAAATTTGTGATCGTGGTTGAAGATGACACCGATATCTGGAACCGCCGGGCCGTGGAGGCCGCCCTCTCCTACAGGGTCAATGCCGCCGAGGATGATATCGTAATTTTCCCTGGCAGCTTCGGGGCCGTTCTCGACCCCAGCACCAGGGCTGAGGACAGGGATGAAATCAGGTTTGGCACTGGTAAATGGGCAAGGATTCTTATAGACGCCACCCGGAACTGGAACTATAGCCCAAATCCCCAATGGGGAGGTAATATCTATCCCCCTCGCTCAACCGAACTGAGCCCCGAGGAGGAGGCACTGGTGGCCCGAAGGTGGAAAGAGTACGGGATCGACTGAGCCGGCGGAAACCCCACGGAAGTGAACGAGATGACGAGCGTTAATCCTCCCCCCCTCACCGGGATCAAGGTCCTGGACCTGAGCCAGGTGGTCGGCGGCCCCTATTGCGCCATGCTGTTGGGCGATATGGGGGCCGACGTGATCAAGATCGAACAACTGGAGGGCGACCTGTGCCGCCAGTTCGGCCCACCCTTTCAGGGCGGGGAGAGCACGGTATTCCTGGGCGTCAACAGGAACAAGAGGGCCATGACCCTGGACCTCTCCCGGAAGGAGGGTCAGGATGTTTTTCACAGGATGGCCCGGGAGGCCGATGTAGTCGTCGAGAGCTTCCGGCCGGGGGCCACCGGCAAGATGAACATCGATTATGAAAGCGTCAAGAAAACAAACCCCCGGATAATCTACTGCTCCTTTTCAGCCTTTGGCAGCTCGGGGCCCTATGCGCAGCGCCCCGGCATCGACCCCCAATGCCAGGCAATGAGCGGCCTGGTGGACATCACCGGCTTCCCCGGCCAGCCTCCCATCAAGGTGGGGGCCCCTATCGTGGACATCGCCGCCGGCTCCCTGGGCTCTCAGGGGATTATCCTGTCCCTCATGGCCCGGATGCAAAATGGAGGGGGACAGCGGGTGGATATCTCCCTGCTGGACGTATGCATATCCCTTCAGGCCTCCCTGGCTACGCGGTACTTCGCCACCGGGGTGAATCCGGAAAAGCTGGGCACGGAAACCCATTTCTCCGTGCCCTCCAAATTCTTCCAGACCGGGGACGGCAAATACATCTCCGTATCGGCCATCAACGAGAACTACTGGCGCAGGCTCTGTGACCTGCTGGGGCTGGGCGAACTCAAGGACGACCCCAGGTTCAATTCAAACCCGAGAAGGGTGGAAAACCGCTCTCAGCTTGTCCCTATCCTGGATGAAAAGTTCAGGACCAGGACCTTTGACGAGTGGGCCGAATCCATGGCCGGGGCGGGAATGCCCTACTCGCCGATCTACACCTATGAGGATGTCTTCAGCGACCCCCAGGTCATTCACAACCGGATTGCCATCGAGATGGACCACCCCACCGCGTCGAAGATCAGGGTGTTGGGCACGCCCATAAAGCTCTCGGAAAACCCGGCGACCTACCGCCGGCCTCCCCCGCTGCTGGGTGAGCATACCGGAGAAATCCTGGCCGAGGCCGGCTACAGCGAGAGCGAAGCGGCCGCTCTCAGGGAGAACAGGATAGCCCTATAACGGGACAGGGATGCCCCGGGCTTCCTTCCTCCCCCTATCGAAGGCATCCAGGTTCAGGGGCAGGACCCCGGCGGGAATGTTTCGCGCTATGCTTTCCTTCCAGATTTTCACCTGGAAGGGCATAAGTTTTGACAGGTACCCCAGCATGAATACGTTCAGCACCCTGACATTTCCCAGCATCAGCGCCTGCCCGGTTCCGGGAACGAAGATGACTTTCCCGTCCCTGACCCCGAATATATCTGAAACCTCTTCGTCGCTGGGATAGGCCTGAGCCCCGATATTGACCGCAGGGGGCGGTATGGCATGATCGTTGATGATAGCCGTCCCCCCCGGGCGGAGAAAGCGGGCCCACCGGGCGGCCTCCAGCTTCTCGAAGGCGACAAGCAGATCGACCTCACCCTCCCGAATGAGGGGGGAATAGACCCTGTCCGCCAGGCGTACGTGGCTGACGACACTGCCCCCCCGCTGGGCCATACCCAGGGTATCCGTCTTCTTTACATCGTAACCGCAGGCCAGGGCCGCCATGCAGACTATGTCGCTGGCCAGGATGATCCCCTGACCCCCCACCCCGGTCAGAAGCAGGTCACGGCTCTTCATTCCGGCTTTCCCGCCGTGACCACCGAGACCGGGCCTATGGCCCGCCGGGGGCAGAGCTGCCCGCAGACGTCGCACAGGTCTCCGGCGCACAGGGAGGGGTCGATCCTGACGGAGTCGCCCTCCTTCCCGATGCCCAGGCACCCGATCTGAAGGCAGACCCCACAGTCGTTGCATCTCTCCTGGTCCACCGCCCTGGGCTCGGATTGGTGGCCTTTGACCTGCATGGGACAGCGGCCGCGGACTATGACCACGGAGAGCTCGGAGGAATCCAGGGCGTGCCTGATGCCGGCCCTCAGGGCCTTGACATCGAAGGCATCGATGACCGAGACATCCTTCACCCCCACGCCCCGGACCAAACCCTCCAGGGGCACGGCTGTGGTCTCCCCCCCCTGGGCCGTGATTCCGGTGCCGGGGTGCTCCTGGTGGCCGGTCATCGCCGTGCTTCCATTATCCAGGATGATGACGGTTATCCGTCCCTGGTTATATACCGCGTTTACCAGGCCGGTGATGCCGGAGTGCAGGAAGGTTGAATCGCCGATAACGGCCACTATCCTGCCCCCCAGGCCGGCCTTCTCCATACCCAGGGCCTGACCGATACCGGCACCCATACAGGCGCAGGTGTCCAGGGCCTGGAGGGGCGGATAGGCGCCCAGGGTGTAGCAGCCAATATCTCCGGTGATGACCGAGTTCCACCCCTTTTTGGCGCTCCCCTTTTTTTTACCCCCCTGCCCGGAGGAGCGTCCGTCCAGGCTGCTGAGAACGAAGAAGGCGCCCGCGTGGGGGCAGCCGGGGCACAGGGTAGGGGGGCGGCCCGGCACCGGCGCGGCAGCAACGTGTTTCGGCCGCGGCCCCTTCCTCAGCCCGGCAAGGTAAGCCCCCTCCTCCACCAGGTCCAGGTTCAGCTCGCCCACCCTGGGGAAATACTCCTTCCCGGCGACCTCAATCCCCATAGCCTGGATGCTCTCCTGAAGGAAGGGATCGAGCTCCTCTATCACTATCAGCCTCTCCACCCCGGCGGCGAAGCTGCCGATCAGGTCGCGGGGGAGGGGATAGGTCATGGACAGCTTGAGGAAGGAGGCGTCCGGAAATACCTCTTGCGCATACTTATATGCCACCCCGCTGGAAACGATACCGAGAGACCGGTCCCCGGGCACTACCCGGTTGAGGGGAAAGGTCTCCGCGAAGGCCGCCAGTTTGACCAGGCGCTCCTCGATCAGGGGGTGCCGGGTACGGGCGTTGACCGGCAGCATAACATACTTCTCCACATCATGGTGAAACGCGGGCTTCCCGGTGGGTTCCACCCGGCTGCGGCCGGCTTCCACCACGGATTTGGAATGGGAGATACGGGTGGTGGTGCGGACCAGTACCGGGGTATCGAACCGTTCACTCATCTCGAAGGCGTACGCCATGAGGTCATAGGCCTCCTGGCTATCGCTGGGCTCCAGCATGGGCACCTTGGCCAGTTTAGCGTAGTGGCGGTTGTCCTGCTCGCTCTGAGAGCTGTGGATGCCGGGGTCATCGGCGCAAATCACCACCAACCCCGCATTGACCCCCGTGGTCGAGGCAGCCATGAAGGGGTCGCTGGCAACGTTTAAACCAACCTGCTTCATGGATACCAGGCAGCGCGCCCCGAC
>JAZFUS010000091.1:0-5406 GCA_036447315.1 Dehalococcoidia bacterium | reverse complement strand
ATGCCGATTAATATCGACCCCGTTATCGTGGATCTGGGATTTTTTTCCCTGCGCTGGTATAGCCTGCTGGTGATGGCGGCGGTGGTAACGGGGGTGTTGATGGCCCGGCGCGAGGTATTGCGCCAGGGGGTAACGGTTGATGCCCTGCTGACCCTTTCCCTGTGGGCCATTCCCGGGGGCATCATCGCCACCCGGCTGGTGCACGTCATCGACCAGCTGAGTTTCTACCTGGCGCATCCGGGTTCCATCATCGGCGGCGAGGGCCAGGCCATCTACGGCGCCATCCTGGGGGGTACCCTGGCCGCCTGGGTCGGCTCCAAGGTGCATGGGAAGATCAACTTCGCCCGTTTCATGGATGCGGCTGCCCCCGGCATCCCCCTGGCCCACTCCGTGGGACGGCTGGCCAACGTGGTCAATGGCGATGCCGCAGGCAAGCCTACCTCGGTGCCGTGGGCCTTCACCTACACCCACCCCAACACCTACGCTCCTTTAGGGGTGGCCACCCACCCCTCCCCGGTCTACGAAATCCTGTGGCTCCTCGTGGTATTTGCCGTCATCTACTGGCTCAGGGGCAGGCTGAAGCCGGATGGGACCCTGTTCGTGGCCTACCTGGGCCTGTACTCTTTCGGGCGTTTTTTCATCAATTTCTCGCGCGTCAATGACCCCTTCTTATTCGGGTTGCACCAGGCTCAGATCCTGGCCCTGGTGGTATTTTTGGCTGCCGGGTTCTGGCTGGCCTTCAAGGTCCGCTGGGTGAAAAAGGAGCCTGCCGCTTCTTAAGGTGGAGGACCGATGATCTCCATAGGTATGGACCCCAACATATTCACCGTTGGGGGTTTTGCCCTGAGCTGGCATGGCCTGTTCACCGTCCTGGCCATTGGGGTGGCGATAGGACTGAGCCTGTATCGCGCCCGGGGCTCCGGGTTCTCCGAGGAATATCTGTATACGGCGATTATCTGGGCGATACTGGGGGGCATGACCGGGGCCAGGCTGGTCCACGTCATCGATAATATCGGCTATTATATGCAGCACCCGGTGCAGGTCGTGATCATGTGGGAGGGGGGGGCATCCCTGTTTGGGGCGATCCTGGGCGCGATCGTGGGGGTGTGGATATATTCGGCCGTGAGGCGGGAGTCCTTCTGGCGGCTTGCGGACCTGGCGGCCATCGCCGCGCCCCTGGCTCAGGCCACGGGCCGGTTGGGCTGCGCGATCAACGGTGATGCCTATGGGACGCCCACCTCCCTGCCCTGGGGCGTGGTTTACACCCATCCCGCCGCCTTTGCCGAATGGGGGGTGGCGGGGCACCCGGCCCCGGTGTATGAGATCCTCTGGGACCTCGCCGTCTTTGGCGTCCTGTGGCGGTGGCGGAAGCGGCTTCGGCCCGAGGGTTCGCTGTTCCTCCTCTATCTTGCCCTATATTCCTTCGGGCGTTTTTTCATCAGCCTGGTCCGGGGGGCGGAGCCGGCATGGTTGGGGCCCCTGCATGAGGCCCATATCATAGCCCTGCTGATCCTGGCCGTCGCCGTGCCCCTGTTCCTGGCCAGGCGTATGAGGGCCGGCGCCCTGTCCCCGGCGGAGCCCCTTCGGGAGTGACCCGCCATGGGGGAGAGGCCGGTCTTATGGGTCCAGGAAGGAGATACCGGATGCCCGCCAGGCTGATGTTGGCGCTGGCCGGCGTGATGGCCCTGGGGGTGTTGCTGGGGCTGGGGGGATGCAGTCGGGACTCCTCCGGGGTATCGCCGGGGACCCCGGCCCCGGATTTTTCTCTATCCACCCTGGATGGGGGCACCGTTTCCCTGGGGGACCTGCGGGGCAGGCCGGTGCTGATCAATTTCTGGGCCACCTGGTGTCCCCCCTGCCGGGTGGAGATGCCCTTCATCGAGGAGGCTTATCAGGCGATGAAGGACCGGGGCCTGGTGGTGCTGGCCGTGGATATCGCCGAGTCGAGGGCCCAGGTGGAAGAGTACATAAAAGAGGGGGGTTATACCTTTCCTGTGGTCTTGGACAGGGACGGCGACCTGTCTGCCCGGTACCGGGTAACCGGCATCCCGGAGACGTTCCTGGTGGACAGGGATGGCATCGTTCGTTTCCGCCTGGCGGGAGCTTACAGCAGCACGGAAGAGATAATTGCCAGCCTGTCCATGATCATGGAGTAGACGGCCTGAAATCCCGAACGTAGAGCTTGATTTTTTCCTGGCCGCCCCAGGTGTCCAACCCCAGATAGTACACGATGTCGATGTCGGGGGTCACGGTGTCCGCCAGGTGGCCCATATTAAAACCCACGGCGTCCCAGGCGATGTCCCCGGCCTGCAGCTTCAGCCTCAGGTGGTCCCCATTGTTGCCCATGGTCCGGTGGTCGGCTACCCTGGCCCTGGAGCTGAGGATGTTGGGGGTGGGATTCCCCTGGCCGAAGGGGGCCATCCTCTGGATTGTGGCGAAAGTGGGGGCATCCAGCTCCTCCAGGGGCAGCTCTACATCGATAAGGAGCTCGGGCCGCAGGTCGCAACCCGAGAGTTCCAGGTTGGCCCGGTCCATCAAGCTCTGGAAAAGGGGCGCGAGGTTGGGGGTGGGGAGGGTGAAACCGGCGGCGGCGGGGTGTCCCCCGAATCGGGAGAGCAGATGGGCGTTCTCGGTGAAGGCGGCGATGATATCGAACTCCGGTATGCTGCGGGCGCTGCCCCGGCTCGCCTCCTCCCCCCGCCCCACCACCACCGCCGGCCGGTGAAACTCCTCCACCAGCCTGCCGGCCACGATGCCCACCAGGCCCAACGGGTAGTCCTCGCCCTCCACCCAGAGAAGGGGGGCATCGGCCCCCGAGGCCAGCACCTGCTCCCTGGCCCGGGTCCAGGCATCGTTGGTGAGCACCTGACGCTCCCGGTTCTGTTCCTCCAGCCTCTGGGCCAGTTCGCGGCCCTGTTCAAGGGATTCGGAGCTCAGGAGGTCATAGCTGAGCATGGCATGGTCCATCCTGCCCGCGGCATTGAGGCGGGGCCCCAGGCTCCAGGCGATGGCCTCGGCGTCGAGGCTCCCCGGCGTGAGGTTGGCCAGGCGGATGAGCTCGGCGAGGCCGGGACGGCGGGGATTGTTTATGATCCGAAGGCCCTGTTTCACCAGATAGCGGTTCTCCTCGACAAGGGGCACCATGTCGGCCACCGTGCCCAGGGCTACCAGGTCCAGGAAGCCGGGAAGCTCCCCTTCTTTTCCGGTGCCGGTGAGCAGCGCCTGGAGGAGTTTATAGGCCACCCCCACGCCGGCGAGTTGGGCTGAGGGGAGGGTGGGATCGTCCTGCTTGGGGTTGATGGTGGCCGCCGCCGGGGGAAGGTTTTGGGGCAGGGTGTGGTGGTCGGTGATAACGATATCCAGTCCATTCTCCCGGGCCCGGGACACCTCTTCAATGTCGCCGATGCCGCAGTCCACAGTGATCGCCAGGCTTACCCCCTGCCCGATGAGTTTGGCCAGGGCGCCGTGGTGCAGGCCGTGACCCTCGTCCAAGCGGTGGGGTATGTAGACGATGGGGCTGGCCCCCAGGAGGGCCAGGCCCTGGGTCAGGACCAGGGTGGCGGTGATGCCGTCGGCATCGAAGTCGCCGTATACGGCAATTCGCTCCCCGGAGAGAAGGGCACGGTGGATGCGCAGCACCGCCTGGGACACACCGCTGAGCCGGAAGGGGTCGGTGGAGAGACGCTCATCGGCGGCCAGGAAGGGCTCATACTGACTGGGCGTAAATAGGTTCCGGTTATGCAGGATCTGGATGAGGAGGGGGGGCAGGTCTGTCCGGTGGAAGGATTCCTCCGGGGCCGTGGGAAGGAGGTGCCAGCGGGCACGGTTCAAACTCGCTATTCCCTGTATTCGCCGAAGACCAGAACGGAGTTATGTCCGCCGAAACCGAAGGCGTTGGTCATGCCGGTCCTCACCTTGAGCTTCCAGGCCGTGTTGGGCACATAGTCCAGGTCGCATTCGGGGTCGGGGTTGGTGAGGTTTATGGTGGGATGGACCATCCCGTTCTGGATGCTGAGAATGGTGATGGCCGCCTCGATGGCCCCGGCCGCCCCCAGGAGGTGCCCGAGCATGGACTTGGAGGAGCTGATGGCCACCCGGTAGGCGTGGTCTCCCAGGGCGGTCTTTATGGCTGCCGTCTCGGCCCGGTCATTGAGAACCGTGGCCGTGCCGTGGGCATTGACATAATCTATGTCCTCGGGCTTGAGCCCCGCCTTTTTCAGGGCCAGGACCATGGCTCGGGCCCCCCCCTCGCCCCCCGGGGCGGGAGCCGTGACGTGAAAGGCGTCGGCGGTGGCGCCGTAGCTCAAAATCTCGGCCAGGATGGGCGCCCCCCGGCCCAGGGCATACTCCAGGTCCTCCAGGACCAGGACCGCAGCCCCCTCCCCCACGACCAGGCCGTCCCGTTCGGCATCGAAGGGCCGGCAGGCTTTCTGGGGGTCATCGTTTCGGGTGGAGAGGGCCCGGGCGGCCTGAAAGGCGGCGAGCCCCAGGGGGATGAGGGCGGCCTCGCCGCCTCCGGCGAGCATGGCCCGGGCATCCCCGCGGCGGATGGTCTCGAAGGATGTGCCGATGGCGTCCGAGCCGCTGGCGCAGGAGGAGACGGTGCAGAAATTGGGTCCCTTGATGCCCAGATTAATGGCTATCTGACCCGGGCCGATATCGGCGATCATCATGGGGGCCAGGAAGGGGCTTACCCGGGAGGCCCCCCGCTCCAGGAGCACCTCGTACTGCTCCAGCATACTGCTTATGCCCCCCGCCCCGCTGCCGATGATGACGCCGATGTCATAGGCATTGGAATCATCTATCCGGAGCCCCGCGTGCTCCACCGCCTGGATGGCGGCGGCCACGGCGAACTGGGCATAGCGGTCCATGCGCCGGGCCTCCTTGCGGTCCATGAAGGCCGCGGGGTCGAAGTCAACGACCTCGGCGCCGAATTTAGTCTCCAGCATGTGGGGGTCGAACCGGGTGATGTAGTCCACCCCGGACCTTCCCGCCAACAGCCCCTCCCATGTCCGGGTGGCGTCCAGGCCCAGAGGGCTGATAATGCCCATGCCGGTAACGACGACTCGGGTCAACGTCCTAACCCTCCAGCCTATGGGCCACCGGCCGGCTATCCTTCTCCCGAAGGATCATTTCCGGGGTGATATTGGCATGACCATCTGCGGTCATGGCAGCCACCTTCTTTCCCTAAAACGGGAACCTGGATTTTAGCTCATGCGTTTCTGCGCGGGCCACGTCCCCTTATCCCTTGAGGGCAGGACCAGCGTGGAGTTGCCGGGCATGGTGTCCTCGCCGCGCTGGTTGATGGCGCAGGTGTCCACGTCCACACAGGCTTCGCCGTTGTCATCGAAGTACTTCTTGGTCACCTTGCCCTTGACGTAGACGGCGTCGGAGAGATAGACGAAC
>JAZFUS010000090.1:0-4885 GCA_036447315.1 Dehalococcoidia bacterium | reverse complement strand
TCCCTGATGGAGCTCACCGTGATCGTGGCCCTGGCCGGGTTCATCATCGGCGCCATCAATGTCAGCGGCCTGGGCTTCAACCTCTCCCTGTCCCTGGTCGGTCTGGCCGGGGGGAATATAGGCATCCTGCTTCTCATCGTGGCGGCGGCGGGAATCGTGCTGGGGATGGGCATGCCCACCACGGCGGTCTACATCCTCCTGGCGGTGCTCACCGCCCCGGCCCTGATCCAAATGGGGATTGAGCCCCTGGCTGCCCACCTCTTCATCCTCTACTACGGCATGATGTCCATGATAACACCGCCCATCTGCTTTGCCGCCTACGCCGGGGCGGCCATCGCCGGTTCGGACTCCATGCGCACCGGCTTTGCGGCCATGCGCCTGGGGGCGGTGGCCTATATCGTGCCGTTCCTCTTAATCCTCTCTCCGGCGATGCTGCTCATGGGCTCCGCCACGGAGGTCCTACAGGTGATGATTACCGCCGTGGCCGCCACCGTTCTTCTGAGCGTGGCCCTGGTGGGCTACCTGTTCCGGGAGCTGGGCCTGGCCAGGAGGTTTCTCTTCGCCCTGGCCGCCATGGGGCTTTTCATCCCCGCCCAGGGCCAGGTTGAGACGCTCGGCCTGATCAGCGATGTCGCGGGAGGAGTCCTGGCCGCGGTCCTGCTCTTTGGGGAGTGGAGGCGGACCAGGGTGCGGCAGCTACCCACCCCCTTAAGCCCCAGCCCCGACTAGAGCACCGCCGTGACCTCCATCTCCACCAGGAACTCGGTCCGGGCCAGGCGGGAGATCCCCACCATGGTGCTGGGCGGAAAGTAGTCCTTCAAGTATTCCCGGCGTATGTCCGAGTTCTTGCGGTACTCATCCACATCGGTGACATATATGGTGGTCTTGACCACGTTGGCGAAGCTGGCCCCGGCCGCCTCCAGTATGGCCTTCACGTTCTCATGCACCTGCTTCATCTGCGCCCTCATATCGCCTATCCCCACGATTTCCCCCGCGGCGTTGACCGAGGTCTGTCCGGCGACAAAGACCATGGTATCCCCCGTGACCTTTACCCCCTGGGAATAGGTCCCCCCGGGCTTGGAAACGGTATCCGGCTGTAGAACTGTCTTTTGCATTTTCGCCTCCTTCTTGAACATCCTTAATACCGGCAGTGCGGCCCCATTATAGCCCCTCCCGCCCCCGATTGTCCCGATGGCGCTGCCCCATCATGGCTCGTGTTGTCGAAATTTTCCCCGGGGTTGGGTATAATAGCCCCTATAGCTTTGACGGTCCCGGCCCTCCCGGACGAATCGGAGGACGGAGGCCGGGGGCCGCGAGCAGTGTTTATACCGGTTGTTGGGCGTTTTCCGGACCCACCGGCGGCCAAACCGGCGAAACGGGTACAGGGCACGTTGTGTTAAAAGGGGGCAAAAACATGGCCACAACAACCAGGAGGTATCCCACCGCTCCCGTGAGCATGTGGCAGAAGTGTAAAGAGCTGCGGCTCGAGTATTACCACGGGCTGACCCGGGCCAAAGAGGACGGCAAGCTCATGATAGGCGGCTCCGCGGGCGGTGTATCGGTGATCCCGTCCGGACTGGGGGACTTTATCTGGTTCGGGGGCGAGACCTATGGCGGCACCATGGGGGCCGATCCCGAATTTTCCCTGCCCTGCCTGGAGGCCACTGAGGCCGCCGGCTTTGGCCGGGACCTCTGCGTCTATTTCCGCAATTATCTGGGCTCCATGCTGCTGGACCGTTACTATTTTGGCGGTTCCTTCCCCCGGCCCGACTTCTTCATCCAGTCACACATCTGCGATACCCACAGCAAGTGGTATCAGCTCATGATGGACCTCCAGGGTGTACCTTTCTTCGGCATAGACATGCCCCCCGGCCCCTGGGGAGACGACAGAGGCGCGGACCGGGTGGATTATTTCGCCGCTCAGCTGATGGACTGCATCGAGTGGATGGAGAAGGTCAGCGGCAGGGAGTTCGATGACGAGAAGTTCATCACCGGGGTGTTCAATGAATATGAGGCCGCCCGGCTGTGGGCTGAGATATGCCTGCTGAACCAGAACACCCCGGCCCCCTTTGGCCAGAAATCCCTGCTCAGCCTGTTCGTGCCCCTCATCGTCATGCGGGGTAAAGAGGAATGTGTGCAGTTCTACCACGACCTCCTGGAGGAGGGCAAAGACCGGGTATCCCGGGGGATCGCCTCCCTGGCCACCGAGCGCTACCGTTACCTCCATGAAGGCATTCCCCCCTGGCATTTTCTAAAGGTGTTCAGGCTCATGGAGCGGTACGGGGCCATCTCCCTGGGCTCCGTGTACCAATTCTGCCTGGCCGGGTACTGGAACGTGGACGCGGACGGGACCTGGCGGGCCCCCCGGCCCATAAAGGAACGGGGGATCGAGCTCAGAAGCCGCGAGGAGGCCGTCCACTTTTACTCCAATCTATATTTGAGCAATATCAATTATCAGGGCTCCTTCTTCTCCGCCGAGGTCAAGAACCAGCAAACCCTGCAGCTGGTCGACCAGTGGCATGCCCACGGGGTGGTGATGCACCTCAACCGGGGCTGCAAGGGCACGGGAGGCTATCTGATGGAGAGCCGGCTCGCCCTGTCGGAGAAGGGGATACCGGTGGTCACCTATGAGGGCAACTCCGGCGACAGCCGGGACTTCGACGCGGCCCAGGTGGTGGACAACCTGGAGTCCTTCCTGGAGAGTCAGGGGCTGGCCAAGATAGATGACGAATGATTCCGGGGGCCAGAAACTCAAAGGAGGCGGCTATGAAGCTGAGTGACCGGGTATGCATCGGGACGGGTGGTGGCCGGGGAATCGGGCGGGCCTATGCCCTGCGGATGGCCCAGGCCGGTGCCCGGTTGGTCATCGCCGACATAAATGAGGCCAACGGCCAGGCGGTGGCCCGGGAGCTCCAGAAGGAGGGCGCCGAGGCCCTGGCCGTCAGGACCGATGTGTCCGATGAGCAGAGCACCCGGGACATGGCCCGGGCCGCCATGGACAAATTCGGCCGTATCGACGTCCTGGTCAACAACGCCGCCCTGTTTGCCGATTTGACGCTGAAACCCTTCACTGAGATAAGCGTGGAGGAATGGGACGGCCTGATGGCGGTCAACGTGAAGGGCGTATGGCTGTGCGCCAAAGCGGTGGCCCCCTTTATGAAGGAGCAAAAAAGCGGCAGAATCATCAACATCTCGTCCGGCGTATGGCTGAGCGGCCGGGCCAACTACATGCACTATGTGGCGTCCAAGGCGGCCGTGGTGGGTATAACCCGGGCCCTGGCCCGGGAGCTGGGCCGGTGGAACATCAACACCAACTGCGTGGCGCCCGGGGCCGTGCTCACGGAGATACCGAGAGAGACCTCCAGCCCGGAGCACATGGCCGCCATCGCCCGGGCGCAGTGCATCCGGAGGACCGAGGTGCCCGGAGACCTGGTGGGGACCATCGTGTTCCTGGCCTCCGACGAAAGCAGCTTCATCACCGGGCAGACCATCAACGTGGACGGCGGAACGAGCTTTCAGTGAGCGGGGGTGGGCCATGCGGCTGAAGGACAGGGTAGCCATAGTCACCGGGAGCAGCCGGGGGATAGGCCGGGCCGTAGCCCTCCGGTTTGCCCGGGAGGGGGCGCACGTGGCCGTGGTGGGCGTGAGCGACCGGGCGGCCGCCCAGGCGGTAGCGGATGACATCGAGGAGCAGGGGCTGACCCCTGCGGCCGGGGTGTTTATGCTGGACGTCTCCCGGAGAGCGGAGGTCGACTCCATGGTGGAGCAGGTCCTAGAGCGGTTCGGGCATATCGATATCCTGGTGAACAATGCCGGCATCATCCACCCCTCCCATCTGTGGGACCTTCCCGAGGAGCAATGGGACCGGGTGGTCGGCGTCCACCTCAAGGGCACCTTCAACTGCACCCAGGCGGTGCTCAAGGACATGATGGAGAGGAAGAGCGGCAAAATCATCAACGTCGTCGCCCCCGCCGCCCTGCGCGCCTCGGGCGCCGGGGTGGCCGACTACGCCTCGGCCAAGGGGGGGATAATCGCCTTCACCAAAACCGCGGCCCGGGAGCTGGCGCCCTACCGCATCAACGTCAACTGCATCTGCCCGGTGGCCCGCACCCGCATGACCGACAGTCTCATGGAGTTCCGGGGCACGAAGATCGAAGAGCACGGCAGCCGCTATCCCCTGGGGTGGTTCGCCGAGCCGGAAGAGATAGCCCCCACCTTTGTCTTTTTCGCCACCGGCGATTCCGACTATGTTACCGGGCAGGTGCTGGCGGTGGACGGTGGCCTGACCATGTAGCGGTTTTCGCACTCCCCCTGACCCCGCCCCCTATTCCAACACCTCCACCACCCTGGGCTCGAAGGCCGTATGGGCCAGGACCACCCGCCCCGCCCCCCTCTCCAGGAGCCGGCGGGCCAGCTCCCGGGCCCTATCCAGCAGGTTGTCATCGTCCACCTTATTGATCAGGGGAACGACCCGCGCCCCCGGCGGCGCGCCTTTGATATTTCCCTGGGGATGCAGCATCACCGTGGCCACGACCTCGGCGGTGACGGGCTGCCCCAGGTCTATCGAGGCCAGGGCGGCCACCCGTTCCGCCCGGTGCACCCACTCCTCCCCGAGGACCTTGCCCACGGCGTCGATGCCCACTATAGGAACGACCAGGTCGCATTGATCGGGGATGACCGGCTCATGGGAGCGAGGGGCCTTGAAGGGCCTGCCGGCCGCTCCATCCGCCTCGATGATGATATTCCCGATGCCGGGCAGACCCCGGAGGGGCCCCACCCAGTCCGGGTCGATCCCCACCACCTTGCCGTCGCTGTCCAGGGCCGAGCCCACGGCCGCCAGAGGGTGCCGCCCCAGGCACCGGGGCAAACGAGCCAGGAGGCCGTC
>JAZFUS010000089.1:0-26914 GCA_036447315.1 Dehalococcoidia bacterium | reverse complement strand
GCTGGCTCCTCATCAGGCTTAATTGCTGAACATCCATGCGGACTGGGGGGACCGGGCCCCCGTCCCTATCCTGGCCGCCACCCTCGCCGCCAAAATTTTCGGCCACTACCTGCCTGCCGAATCTCTCCTGCTCCCGGGGTGGCGTCCCCTGCCGGAGGCGGGCCAGGGTGAGGTGGGGGGTGAAGCCGCGGGCCTCCCTGGGGAAGCCCAGGGGGACCAGGCCCGATTCGATCTCTTTCTGGAGCCGGATGAGACCCTCCGTATCCCCCCGGAGGCCCACCCAGGCCACCCGGGGCCGGGAGGGGTTCGGAAATACCCCGGTCCCCGACATCTCCAGTGAAAGGGGGGTAAACCCCCGGGCGGCCCGGGCCATGGCCTCCGCGATCTCGGGAAGGCGCCCCGAATCCACTTGGCCCAGGAACTTCAGGGTCAGGTGGACTGCCTCCGGGTCCGTCCACCGGACCTCGGGACCGAGCCCCTGCCTGAGCCTATCCTGAAGCCGGGCCAGGGCCCTCTTGGCCTCCGGGGGCAGCTCGACGGCGATGAAACAGCGGACGGTTTCAGTGTCCGGCACAGCCCCTCACAGTGCCAGGAGGCTTCGGGCGTTTTCCCCCAAAACGAGCCTTTTGGCCTCCGGGGACAGGTCCAGGGCTTCGATCTCCCCGATGGGGCGGGCCTGGGGGACCAGGGGGAAATCGCTGCCGAAGAGCACCTTCCGGGTCCCGATGATGTCCGTCACCTGCCCGTAGATCTGGGGGCGGTACAGGAAGGAGGAGGCCGAGGTGTCGAAATAGACATTCTGAAGGGCCCGGGCCACCTCGGGCATCAGGGCGTAGAAGGGCAGTCCTCCCCCCCAGTGGGCCAGGACCAGGTTCAGGCCGGGGTACCGGCAGATAAAGGGGTATAGGATATCGGGGGTAACGGTGCCTTTGCCCGGGTACTCATGGCCCACCGGCTCCGAGGCATGGAGAAGAAATATGGCCCCATGGTCCCGGCCCATGTCCACCAGGGGTTCCATGGTGGCCCTGTCCTGAAGGTCGAAGCCCTGGGTATCCGGTCGCAGCTCGCCCACGCCCCGGAGCCCCGCCCCGAGACAGCGCTCCAGCTCCCGGAGGGCCTCCCTGCCCGCCCGGGGCTGGAGGGTACAGAAGCCCACCAGCCGCCCGGGATAGCGGGCCACGGACTCCATCATGTAGTCGTTGGCCTCCACGCAGAGCTGGTGGCTGGCCCAGCCCAGGCTGAGCAGCACGGATATGTCCACCCCGTCGGCATCCATGCCGGCGATGACATCCTCGGCGGTGGCCAGCCGGGACTTGGGGTCGGAGTAAAGGAGATCGAAGGTGGGGTCGCGGCCCAGGTATTCCCGGCGGCGCTCCTTTACCCGGGGGGGGACCACGTGGGTGTGAAAGTCGATAATCACTGTCTCTGGCGGCGCTCCCGCCTGTAAGATAGTGGAAACCGGACCCCCTGTCAAATGCGAGCGCCGCGGGAGCCGGGCTTAAGGGGAAGGGAATGTCCTCTCTCGTGAGTACACATCTGTGTCCGCCCTTTCCCCGTTCCACAGCACCGGCTTTATCTTGAGGGTGGCTTTGACCCGGCTTAAGGGACGGGGAGGGTAATAGACGAACTCCCTCAGCTCGCCGTCCCGAAGCCGGTTGTCCGATCTGACCCATATGGGCATATTCCGAAACCAGTAGGCCCTCTTTTCAAACCGGATTTCCTCTTCAAAGGCAACCTCGCCCTGGCCATCGTAGCCCGTTATCTCCAGGAAGAGGATGTTCTCCGGAGCGCCGGTGGGGAGGTAGTGGCCCGTGACTTTGTTGCGCACGGTCACCAACAACCGGCCTCTCCGCTGCTCTATGGTCTCGATGGCGGCCACTCCACGGTAGACGTCCGGCGCCGCCCGGGAGCCGGGAAAGGCGTGATATACCTCCCCGGAGGGGTCCCTCATGTGACAGTCCACACAGCCTTTGCCCTCTCTGTGGGCGGTGCTCTCTAAAAACTCGGCGGGGGTGGACATCATCGCCTGGGTCCCCTCCCCCGGGGTCTCGTGGCAGGCGAGGCAAACGTCTTTGACCACCTTCCTGGTGTCCGCCGGTCCGTGGCACACCTCACAGGATACCCCTTCGGCCAGGGTTGGCGAGGGGCTGTGGCAGTTCAGGCACTGCTCTCTGGTCATCCCCCAGCTGAGCTGCTGGAACCGGGGCTCAAAGTGCGCTTCGGTAGCGGCCCTGGAGTGCAGTGACTGGCTCCACTGGCTGAACTCCGTCGGGTGGCACGCGGCGCAGCTTTCCGCCCCCCGGTAATCCCCCTCCCCCGCCACCAGGCGAGGTCCGCCGGGCATGCCGCTGCTCATCCACTTTATCAGGGCGGGCGCACCGGCGAAGTAGACCAGGGCCGCCACCACCGCCAATGCCCCCAGCCCGAGTAAACCCCTGAGGGCTATTTTGCGTGCCATGGCCGTGTTGCCTCCATAACTGTCTCTTTTCTCATCCGTGGGGTGGTTTGCGAGGGGTTCCCTCCCCCTCCGGCGGCGCTCCCGCCTGATAAGATAGGGGAAAGCGGACCCCGTGTCAAATGGGGGCCCCTGCCTGCCGCCTGCCCCATGCCGCCTGCCCCCTGCCAGCTATAACAATATCACTCGCAAGCTACGTAGACACCACCCTTGGGTGCCCCTGAAATGGCCGATAATGCCTTTTATATCATCCCCTGCCGGATACGTATAGACAATTTATTATCAAATCACTTATATAATTAGACAAATTTGGTGGCATAAAACTCTCGAAGAAGGAAGGTTAACTACCGTGCTTGAACTGTGGTGCCTACTATAAGCAAATTAATTTAGCTTACTACTAGCGCTTCTGCCGTTTCTGCGCCTTCAGGACTCTGTTTTTCCATTCATTTGTAAAGCTTATTATCTTAACTTCAATCCCAAGAGATTCAAGGCACTTGGCATTCCAGCTGTTATGTTTAAAATGTGAGGCTGCTTTCTCATCGCCAAACAGGAGAATGCATCTGCCATTTTCTTTAAAGAAATCTTTCACATATAGCAGTTTCAAAGCATCTGCCATAACCTTATTCTTCTGAGCGGACTTTGGAGGTCCAACGTGTGCCCACGCCTCACAGGCTATGAATGGATTTTTACTGTAGCCATCTAGTTCGAGCCAACTCTTCTCAAAAAGCTCTCGCCTCTTTTTCTCTAGGCATACGCCTAACTGTTCAGATAAGCGATCAATGAGCCACTTCTCTGCTTCCTGCTGTTCTTTACTTATACCGGGCTGTGTTTTTGCGATAACTTTCGGTTTAATTGGGGGAGCTTGTGTACCATGTTGATTTATGGGATCTGGCGTCAGCACATAGTATTTGAATACCCCTTTTTTCAATCTACGGCTAATGTAGCCACCCTTCATTAGATTGTGTAGTATATTATAAACTTGCTGTGGAGGGTGGATATTTAAATTTTCAGCAACTTCCCGGTGTGAGCTTTCTGGATGGCTTACAAGAAATGCTAGGACATCATCTTTGTGCGTCATATTGCCTACTTGCTGTCCTTATCATTGAATGCTTGATATTAGTTCGGAGGTTGTCAATTAGTCAAGATAACAAGATTGTTGAAGCACATGTGGATACGATGATTGTAGTGCTTCCAACAAAAGCTTATGATGTGCAATCCATCCCACCACCACGATAATATGCCCCAAATATGTTTTGACCTGGATTTCCCATTTCAATTTGCGGTGAGGCCATTCTTATCCATCTTGGGCTTTGGCGTGAATCATATGGCCGTTGCACCAGGTTTTCAAGCCTCTAAATATCCGCTCTATGGGCGCCTGCCTCCGGCTAAGTAGGAGGCATCAAAACCCCCTAACCGCGGCCCCTTCCAGGAGAAAGCGAGCGGAATTATGCCGGCTTCAGCCAAGCAGCCTGGGCCCTATCAGCGAAGGTGCTCAGCCTGTGTCCTCTTCATGGCCTCTTCTGGTGTATACGCCTGGGCCATCTCAATCGTATTCCATCCCGGAAGACCGGCGTCGTCGAGCAGCCCTTCCGCCGCCTCATAGCTGGGGGCATCCATAATGATTATCGTCTTATGGCTGCCCATCTGGACATACATGCCCACCAGGTTTACCCTGCGTTTCTGCGCCAGCTCCGGCAGCTTGGGCATATTAGCGCTCACCGAATCATTGGTCGCTTTGTCATACCCCGGACACTGGGCTGGTGAATGTTGAGCGATAGCGACGAAAAGCATCTTTCCCTCCTAATTGTATTGTATTGGTGCCAATATATGCCCCCGGCGCCTGTCTGTCAATAGCCCTGCCTCCCCCCGTCCTGCCCCGGGGGGCGGACGACGTTGACAGAGTCACGGAGCGTCAACTAGAATACGGACAATCCTGCGGCTGGGGGTCTGTAACTTCCCCTTGGCCCAGGCTCTGTTAATCCAAGGAGGCGGGCGTGCTCAAGCTGAACAACATCGAGGTCACCTACAGCGAGGTCATCCTGGTCCTCAAAGGGGTTTCCCTGGAGGTGAAGGAGGGCAGCATAGTGGCCCTGCTGGGGGCCAACGGGGCGGGGAAGACCACTACCCTGAAGGCCATATCGGGCCTGCTGAAGACGGAGGAGGGCGAGGTCAGCGACGGCTCTATCGAGTTCGACGAGGTGAGGGTGGATAGGAAGAACCCCGAGGATGTGGTCAGAATGGGGATCGTTCAGATAATGGAGGGGAGGCGGGTTTTTGACCATCTGACCACGGAAGAGAACCTGAGGACCGGCGCCTTCAGCCGCCGCGGTAAGAACAGCATCGACACCGATCTGGAGATGGTCTACAGCTATTTTCCCAAGCTCAAGGACCTTCGCCACCGCACCAGCGGCTATCTCTCCGGGGGCGAGCAGCAGATGCTGGTCATGGGCCGGGCCCTCATGGCCCACCCCAAGCTCATGCTCTTAGATGAGCCTTCCCTGGGTTTGGCGCCCTTCCTGGTGCAGGAGATATTCGATATTGTCAAAAGGATCAATGCCGAGGAAAAGACCTCTATCCTCCTGGTAGAGCAAAATGCCCGGGCCGCCCTGTCTATCTCCAACTACGGCTACATCATGGAGAGCGGCCGGGTGGTCCTGGATGGTGAGGCGGAGAAGCTGGCCAATAACGAGGATATCAAGGAATTCTACTTCGGCCTCTCCGAGGTGGGGCAGCGGAAGAGCTACCGGGACGTGAAGCACTACAGGAGGCGGAAGCGCTGGCTGGCCTGAGGCCCGGCCCGCCTTCGGTTTACTTTACTCTTCCAGCCTGTTCAACCCCAGGGTCTCCATGAAAGACTCCAGGCTATCGATCACCTGTTCCTCGGACCATTCCCGGATATCGGAGGCGTTGCCCTCATAGACCAGCGTGGGCACCCCCAGCTCCTTCGTCACGGCCGCTTTATTCTCCAGCAGCCCCTGGGACTGCCCCTCGCAGCCCCGGTTGTTGTGGAAGACGATGCCGTCGATGTGCCACTCCTTGATCAGGTGGAGCTGGCCCGCCAGCTTGGCCCCCCGGTCGTAGCCCTCGGTGCCCATCTTGTCCAGGTACCATTCGGCGAAGAAGCGCAGGGTCTCCTGGCGGTCTCGGAAATTGATGCCCTGCGCCCGGGGGTCCTGGCGGGGCTGCAGGACGCCCCCGGGCCCCTCCTCGAAGGCCCCGAACTGGACGATGCCATAGTGGGAGGCCACGAACACCGCCCCGTAGCTCTGGGGGAGGCGGAATATGCGCAGGGAGAACCAGGGGGGAAGGCCGTCGTGGATCAGGCGGCACCGTTCGGTGGCCACGGCCGCGATGCCGTCTTTAACCCGGTCCTTCATCTCCTCCAGCAGCCCCTCGTAGAAGGCCACCGCCTCCGGCTTCTCTTTCATTATCACCAGGGGCACATACAGGGTGAACATACTCTTGAGGTCCATGGGGGCGGGGATGGCCTGGTTGAGCATCATGATCTCCGCCCAGAGGGCCTCCGTCCGGCAGCGGTTATAGACGGCCTCGATGAACAGATCATCGTCGAACCGGCGGCCGGTGGCCCGGCCTATACCCTCGATGATGTCCTCGAACTGGGTGATCAGGTAGTTTACAAAGTGCTCCTTGAGCCGGTTGGGATAGCCCTGGTAGACGGGGACATCGACGGAGAAGTGGGGTATGCCGAAATGATCGGCGATTATGGCGGCGTTTTTAACATTGGTGTCGCAGGCGATCTGAGTGTAGACCAGGTCGGGCCGGGGGAAAGGGCCGCCAAAATAGAAACGGTCCATCATCATGGAGCCCAGATAGGCCCGGCTGTAGCCGCAGAGGTCCGGGCTGAACCCCCGGGCCTCCAGGGCCGCATAGGCGTCCTGGGCGAAATCGGGGGCGTAGGCCACGCTGGCGCCATAGTCGGCAACACCCAGGAACTCGAATTCGCCGAACCCGGCCATGAGCACCTCCGGGGCCGCCCGGTTTCCGGTGACCAGCAGCTGTCCGTTCTCTTTGGCCGCCGCTATTCGCTTGTAGGAGTTGAGCCTGAGCTCCTTGGCCTTCTGCCAGCATTCGAAGGGCCTGGTCTCGTAGGGTGGTTTAAGCATCGTGCTCATTTGCTCGCTCCCAAAGGATATGGGGTAAGATTATATCACTCCGGCTCGTCCCGTCAAGCCGGACCGAAGGGCGCCGGGCGGGCCAGGGTGGGCCTCCCCAAGGAAATCCCGTTGTCAGAAGGGGGGAAAACGGGTAAACTGATGGGCGGAAGGCATTATAGATGAACAGGTTGATCGGCCAGGAAAGCCAGGAGGTGGAGCGCAAGGTCATCTCCATCCTCCAGGTGCTAAGTGACTCTCAGGAGCCGTTGGGCGCCCGGGTGGTGGGCCGGCTGCTCAAGGGCCACGGCATCGAGCTGAGCGAAAGGGCGGTCCGCTACCACCTGAAAATCATGGATGAGCGCGGCCTTACCCAGCCGGTGGGCAGGACGGGGCGGGTCATCGCCCCGCTGGGGGCCGAGGAGCTGAAGAATGCCCTGGTGGGGGATAAGGTGGGCTTCATCATCTCCAAGATCGAGCTTCTGGCCTTTCAGACCACATTCGATTGGACCCAACAAAAGGGGCAGGTCCCCGTGAATATCTCCTTCTTCCCCAGGGAGAAATTTTCTCCGGCCCTGAAGGCCATGAGGGGCGCTTTCGAGGCCGGGTTCTGCGTCAGCCACCTGGTGTCCGTGGCCTCGGAGGGGGAGCGGGTGGCGGACATCGTGGTGCCCCGGGGGATGACCGCCATGGCCACCGTGTGCAGCATCATAATCAACGGTGCCCTGCTCAGGGCGGGCGTGCCCATGGACTCCCGGTTTGGGGGCATCCTCCAGGTGCGCGGAGGCCAGCCCCTTCGCTTCGTGGACCTGATCCATTACTCGGGTTCCTCGATGGACCCATCGGAGATATTCATCATGGGGCGGATGACCAGTGTGGGGGATGTGGTGCGCAGCGGTGACGGGAAGCTCCTGGCCAACTTCCGGGAGATACCCGCCGCCTGCCGCTCCCTGGCGGAGTCGGTCCTGGGCGAGCTCAAAGGGGTCGGCCTGGGGGGGCTGCTCCTGATGGGGGAGACCGGCGAGCCGGTGTGTCAGATCCCGGTGACGCCCACCAAGATCGGCATGGTCCTCATGGGGGGCCTGAACCCGGTGGCCGCCGCCGCCGAGGGGGGAATCGAGGTGGCCAACACCGCCATGGGCGGCCTCATCGATTACGGGGACCTGGTCAGCTTTTGGGACCTCTAGGCCCTATCCCTTCCTGAACAGGGCGAGAAACCGGTCTTCATAATCGGGGAAGAGGCCCCATCTGTCCAGCTCCGACTTCAGCCGGGAGGGATCGGCGTCCCCCTTCGCCACCTGCCGGAAGAGGCCCTCGATCTCATTTCGGGCATCCTGGGGGACCCCGCTGGAGTCGACGCTCAACAGCCCCCTCATACCCAGCTCTATGACGTTGTGGCGTAGGGAGCTGGCCGTGAAGTCATGGATAAACTTCATCAGACAGACGTCCCACAGCTCGTCCACCCCCTGGATGATGCTGCTCAAGGGGCTGTTTTCGCGGTCCAACATCTCCTCCAGCCGGTTCGCCACCGCTTCAGGCCCGCCGGAGGTTATGGTGAGGTCCTTGGGCTCGTTTGAGTAGCGGTAGAGGAGTCCCGGGGCGTTGGGCCCGTGTTCCCGGCCAACCATATCGAAGTACTTCCGGGCCTCGGGGCTGAACCCCTCCAGGTTGATGAGGTAGGAGGGGGTGATTACCCGGGGCCTCTGGGCCGTAACCCTGCCCTCCCTGACCACGGTCTCCGGCTGGCTCTCCACCAGCTCCCTATAGACGGGCTCGGTGATCAGGTAATAGTATATGTCCGTGCTGCCGAAGGTGGCCAGGGTCTGTTTGGGCGGCCTCAGGACGCGGGTATTCTTGATGGCGTGCTGGATTCTCTCCTCATCGCTCTGCATGGGCTTACCTAAAGTATGTTGACTATCTCCTGCTTGTAATCACTCAGGACGTTGAGGTATTGCGAGTCCATCTGCGCCATGACCTTGCGCCACGCCTCCTGAAACTGGGGCTGGCTCTCCACATCCGTCCTGGCCCCCGGCGGGACACCCGCCCCTTGCTGCCGCATCGCCTGCTCTAACTTGGCCTGGAAGTCCTTTTTGAGGGCCTCAAAGGCCTCCTGTCTTTGTGTCATTCCCTGCTGGAGATAGTGCTCGAAGATATTGGTGATCTTGGAAAATATCTTGTCCAGGGCGGCCCCATCCCTCTTGAGGGCTTTAAGGCCCTCCATGGATTTTTCGCTGGTCCGCTGGATGTGCTCGTTCTTGGGCAGGGCGATGTTGCTGAGAAAAACCCCATGGGCCCCTTTCGCCACCAGCCCTCGCACCTTTTCCTCATGCTGGTCGAGCTCCTCGCCCAGAAGGCATTCGTTTCTGAGGAATTTGGCCGCCAGCTTCTCTCCCTCGGGGATATATTGCAGCCTTTCCATTTCCTCGGGGGTTGCTTTCCCCAGCTTATCGGCCCGTTCCATGGCCCGCTCGAAGGCGCTCTTGATGTCCCCCATGTTGCCTCCAAAGTTACCCTTAAAGCCATTATCCCCTATAAGCCCCCTGTCCGCAAGGGCCGGCTGTTTTTTCGGCTCCGGGTTTCTGTTACAATACACCGAAGTCCGCCTCGGTCTGTAGGGGGGTGGTCGCAGGTGGTCCCATAGGATAGCTATGAACCAGGAGAAACCCGGCCCTCGCTTTTTCTACGGATGGGTGATAGTGACCGCCTCCATGGCGGTCATCGCCGTGAGTGTGGGCCTCACCCAGAGCTTCGGCATCTTCCTCAAGCCGCTGCTGGCCGAGTTTGGCTGGAACCGGGCCCAGACGTCGGCGGCCTATTCCCTGGGCTTCCTGACCCAGGGTGTGTTCGCCATGGGGGCGGGCGCCCTGAGCGACCGGTATGGCCCGAAGAAAGTGCTGGTGGTCTCCGGCCTTATCTTTGCCCTGGGAAACGTACTGATGTTCAGCGTCCGCACCCTGTGGCAGCTCTATGTGGTCTACGGCCTCATCAACGGCCTGGGCAGGAGCGGCCTCTTCGGCCCCGTGGTGGCCACGGTGACCCGGTGGTTCACCGAGAAACGGGGTCTGGCCCTGGGCATAATGCTCTCCGGGGGCGGGGTGGGCACCGCCCTGCTCCCCATCGCCTCGCAGTATCTGGTCACCGCCTACGGCTGGCGGATGGCCTTTGTCTGGGCGGGCCTTCTATCCGGAGTGGTGATTGTGGTGGCGGCCCAATTCCTGAAACATGGTCCCTGGGCGGCCGGCCTTGTCCCCTATGGGGAGGCCGCCCCAATCGAGGGTATACGGGGGGGCACTGGGGGGGGTGCCGAGGGTGGGGCCGCGGCTTCGGGGATCCCCCTGCGGGAGGCCCTGGTCAGCCGGGCTCTGTGGCTGGTCCTCCTGGCCAGCGCCATGGGCGGCCTGGCTATCCAGATGACCTTCGTCCATATGGCGGCCCACGCCACCGATGTGGGCCTCTCGGTGGCCGTAGCCGCCAGCCTGTTCACGGTGGTCGGCATCACCAATGTCATCGGCAAGCTGACCATGGGCGTCTACTCCGACCGCTATGGACGGAAGGCCGCCCTGGTGATAGGCTTCGGCCTGGGGGCTGTGGTCATGCTCTGGCTGATACCGGCCCGGGTGCCCTGGATGTTCTATGCCTTTGCGGCCGGCTTCGGCTTTACCTACGCGGGACGGCTGGTCCAGTTTCCGGCGCTCATAGGGGAGCTATTCGGCCTGGGCTCCCTGGGGGCCCTGGCGGGTGTGCTCAGCCTGTCTTCCACCCTGGGCTCGTCCACGGGGGCCTATCTGGGGGGGTACCTTTTCGACGTCACCGGAAGCTACGATCTGGCCTTCCTCATCGCCGCCGCGGGGCTGGCCGCCGGGTTGGTCAGCGTTCTGCTGGTGAGGGCCCCCCGGTGGAGAAAGTATCCGGCGGGAGGCGGCGATTTCGGCCAGGCGCTCTAGGGGGTGATGTATGATGGGCTCCGATTCCCTGTTGGCACCCTACCGGGCCCTGGACCTTACCGACGAGAAGGGTTTTCTCTGCGGTAAGGTCCTGGGCGATCTGGGGGCCGATGTTATCAAGGTCGAGCCGCCGGGAGGGGAACCCTCCCGGAACATAGGTCCTTTCTATCACGACGTTCCGGGGCCGGAACGGAGCCTTCACTGGTTTGCCCTGAACACCTCCAAGAGGAGCCTGGTCCTGGACCTCGAGGCCGAGCCGGGGCGGGAGACCCTCAGGCGGCTGGCGGCAAAGTCCGATTTTATCATCGAGTCCTTCCCCCCCGGCCACATGGACGATCTGGGATTGGGCTATGAGACCTTAAGCCGGATCAACCCCGGGATCATCATGGTCTCCATAACTCCCTTTGGGCAGACCGGCCCCTATAGCCACTTCAAGGCCT
Source organism: Dehalococcoidia bacterium (assembly GCA_036447315.1). GTDB lineage: Bacteria > Chloroflexota > Dehalococcoidia > JACVQG01 > JAZFUS01 > JAZFUS01. The sequence continues at coordinate 15,963 of JAZFUS010000089.1, read as the reverse complement.
CGGATATTGTGCTGATGGCCATGGGTGGGCAGATGTACGGGGCGGGGGACGCCGACCGCCCTCCCGTCAGGGTCAGCGTCCCGCAGGCCTACCTGTTCGGGGGGCTCCACGGGGCCCTGGGGGGCATGATAGCCCTCGAGTATCGCCAGCGAACCGGCCGGGGACAATGGGTGGATGTCTCCATACGGGAGGGGGTGCTGCGCGCCCTGGCCCAGGAGCTGTCCCACTGGGAGTTCAACCGGGAGCTCTGCCCCCGGTTGGGACCCCTGCGCACCCGGGGTGACATCAAGCTGAGGGAGGTGTGGCCGTGCCGGGACGGCGAGGTTACCCTCAGGGTGATGGGGGGCGCCTTCCGCAGCGGCATGGAGCCCCTGGCCCGGTGGATGAGGGAGGAGGGGTGGGGGGGAGAATTCGCCAGCGTGGACTGGGGGTCCGTGGATGTCATGCAGACCATGACCGATGAGACCGCCCGCTGGCAGGATGAGATCGCCCCTTTCTTTCTGACCCATACCAAGGGTGAGATCTATGAAAGGGCCCTTAAAAGCCGTATCCCCGCTCTCCCCTGTAATACCCCCCGGGAGATCAGTGAGGACAGCCAGCTCGCCTCCCGTGGCTTCTGGGAGGTGGTGGACCACCCCGAGCTGGGGACCTCCATCACCTATCCCGGCGTCCCCTACCAACTCTCCCTGACCCCGGGGCGTATCGGCCGGCGCCCCCCCCTCATCGGAGAGCACACCGACGAGGTCCTCCGTGAGCTTGCCGCTTCCCCGGAGGCGGAAGCGGAATCAGGGGCCGGCGGCGTGCGGGCCCCGGCCTCAAAGAGGGCCCTGGAGGGGTTAAAGGTGGCCGATTTCACCTGGGTCCTGGCGGGGCCCCTCACCACCAAATCCCTGTCCGATTTCGGCGCCACGGTGGTCAAGGTCGAATCGGGGAAGCGGCTCGACCTCACCCGGGCGGCCTCTCCCTATAAGGACGGCCGCCCGGGCCCCAACCGCTCCGGCACCTTTCGCTTCTATAATAGCAGCAAGTACAGCCTCTGCCTCGATCTCAGCCAGGCCCGGGGGGTGGAGGTGGCCCGCAGGCTGGTGGCCTGGGCCGATGTGGTGGTGGAAAACTTCGCCCCGGGGGTTATGGAGGGGATGGGCCTGGGCTACGGGCACCTGCGGGAGATAAATCCCGAGATCGTCATGCTCTCCAGCTCCAACCAGGGGCAGACCGGCCCCCACAGGGAGCACCGGGGGTTCGGCTGGAACCTGGGGGGCCTGGCGGGCTTTAACCACCTCACCGGCTGGCCGGACAGGATGGGCGTGGCCCCCAATCAGGCCTGGACCGATTTCTTCTCTCCCTGGTTTGGCGCCGTGGCCATCCTGGGGGCCCTGGACTACCGGCGCCGGACGGGGAAGGGGCAGTACATAGACCTCTCCCAGTATGAGGCCGGGCTATCCTTCCTCTCCGTGGCCCTGCTGGAGCACGCGGCCAACGGCCGGGAGCCCATCAGGCAGGGGAACCGCGACCCCCGGGCGGCCCCCCACGGCGCCTATCCCTGCCGGGGCGACGACCGCTGGTGCGTCCTGGGTATATTTACGCAGGATGAGTGGCGGGCCTTCTCGCAGGCCCTGGGCGATCTCGACTGGGTCCGGGACCCCAGATTTGCCACGCCGGAGGCTCGAAAGGAGAACGAGTCAGAGCTGGATACCCTGGTGGCGGCATGGACGGCGGGCCTGACCCGTCATGAGGTTATGGCCAGGCTGCAGGGGGTGGGGGTGGCGGCCGGGGTTGTCGAGGATTCCCGGGACCTTCTGGAGGCGGACCCCCAGCTCGAGCACCGGGGATATTTTCAGTTTCTGGACCATCCCGAAATGGGCCCCTCGAGCCATATCTACTGGCCGGCCCATCTCTCCCTGACCCCCGCCACGCTTCGCTGTGCGCCCCTCCTGGGGGAGCATACCGAGATGGTGTGCCGGGAGCTGCTGGGAATGTCCGACGGGGAGTTCCGGGGGCTGAAAGCATCGGGAGTCCTGGCATAGCCGCCGGGCCCGTTTCGATTCTTGACAGTGCTGGGGGTTCATGGTTGAATAGGGCCTAAGGGGGATACCGCTATGACTGAAACAAAGGTGATAAAGACCGCCTGTCAGTTTTGTGGGGGGTGCTGCGGGGTGAATGCCTACGTGGAGGACGGCAAGCTGGTGAAGGTGGAGGGCATGAAGGAGCACCCCACCAATGAGGGTAAGCTCTGCGCCAAGGGCCTGGCGGCCATGGATTATGTCTATGCCAAGGACCGCATCCTGCATCCCCTGAAGCGGGTGGGGGATAAGTGGGAGCGCATCACCTGGGATGAAGCCCTGGATACCATCGCCGGCAAACTCCAGGAGGTCAAGGACCAATACGGTCCCCAGTCGGCGGTGGTGTGTATGGGCATGGTGCAGCTCACCCAGGGTATCGGTACCCAGGAGCTCATCCGGCGCTTCACGGACATCTACGGGACCCCCAATGTCTTCTCAGTGGACAGCATGTGTTTCCGCAGCCGGCTGGTGGGCCACATCCTCACCACGGGCAAGTATGCCATCGCCGACCCGGCGAACGCCAATTGCATCATTTTGTGGGCCACCAATCCTCAGGAATCGGCCCCCTTCTATTCCTGGATACTGAACAAGGCCCTGAAACGGGACCCCAAGCTCATCGTGATCGATCCCAGGAGAACCCCCCCGAGCAAGAAGGCTCACATCCATGCCCAGCCCCGCCCGGGGACCGATGGGGCTCTGATGCTGGCGATGTTGCACGTCATCATCGGCGAGGGCCTGTTTGACCGGGAGTTCGTGGAGAAGTGGTCCGTCGGTTTTGACAAGCTGGAGGAGCATGTCAAGGCCTGGACGCCGGAGAGGGTGGCCGGGATAACCCGGGTGCCCGCCGAGACCATCCGCGACATAGCCCGGACCTTCGCCACCGTCAAGCCGGCCACCATCGTTCAGGGGACAAACCCCCTGGACCAGCAGGCATCGGGCCTGCATAACAACCGCATGATCGCCATGCTCCATTTCCTTACCGGTAACTTCGACGTACCCGGGGGCTTTGTTACCACGCCGGGCGTCCGCTATAACCCGGTGCGCGTTCACGAGTCCATGCAGGGGGAGCCGGTGGGCATTGATAAATTCCCCCTGTTCTACGGTGTCTTCGGGCGGGAGTTCGGGGAGTCCCAGAGCATGCTGCTCCCGGACATGATCCTGTCTGAGAAACCCAACCCCGTGAAGGTGGCGATTTTCTCGGGCTCCAACGCCCTGGCTACCTGGCCCAATGCCAACAAGATGCGGGAGGCCCTGAAGAAGCTGGACCTCCTGGTGGTGGCGGACCTGTTCATGACCGAGATGGCTGAGATGGCCCACATCGTGTTGCCGGCGGCCAGCTTCTATGAACGGACGGACTTCGTGGATATGTACCGGCTCCTTTCCCCCAATCCTTACGTTATGCTGCGCAAGAAGGTGATCGAGCCCCTGGGAGAGAGCCGCTCCGACCTGGACTTCTGGTTTGCCCTGGCCCGCCGCATGGGCTATGGGGAGGCCTTCCCCTGGAAAACTCAGGAGGAGGCCATCGACCATCTGCTCGAGCCCTCGGGTTTTACGGTGAAGGGCCTCACCGAGGACACGCCTGAGGGCGCCTTCATCAGGCCCATCAGCTACAAGTCTTATGAGAAGAAGGGGTTCCAGACCCCTTCGGGCAAGGTGGAGCTATACTCTGAGGAGCTGGCCAAACTGGGGCATTCCCCCCTCCCCGTTTTCATCGAGAACCCGGAGAGCCCGGAGAGCCGTCCCGACCTGGCCCGGGAATACCCCCTGGTGCTCACCACCGGGGGCAGAATATTGCATTTTCAGCACTCCCAGCTTCGCAATATCCCCCGGCAGAGGAAAAAATACCCCGACCCCCTGGCCGAGGTCAATACCCTGACGGCGCAGGAGTTGGGGGTGGCCGATGGGGATGAGGTGGTGATCTCCACGCAGCGGGGCAGCATAGAGGTGAAGGCCAAGGTGACCGAGGACATAATGGCCGGGGTGGTGCATATGACCCACGGATGGGGCCAGAAGGCCAATGTGAACCTGCTGACCGATAATGCTCCCGCGGATGCCATCGTGGGCTATCCGGCCCTGAAGGGGCTGTTGTGCCGGATGGCTAAAAAGGCTTCCTGAGGTGCTGATACAGTGGGGAGCATAAAGGTTGCCGTCCGGGCCTTTGCCCTGTTGAAGGAGAGGATCGGCACCGGTGAGGTGATTATGTACCTGCCGGAGGGGGCCACGGTGGAGCAGCTCATTGAGGCGATGGGCGAGAAGTACGGTCGGGACCTGCCCAATATCCTGCTCACCCGGGACCACGAGCTGGCCGACGATGTCCTGGTGAGCCTCGATGGCACCCGGGTGGATGCCGGTGACCCCGTTCACGAGGGAAGCCTGGTCTTTTTTATCCCGCCCCTGAGCGGCGGTTAGTCCCCGTCCCGGACCCGGAGGGGTCCGGGGTCGGCTTAGAATCAGGGCATAGCTGAATTCGGGAGCAACCCGGATTCAGCTATGCGTGTGTGCTTGACAGACTCGGGCAAAGCTTGTCAAATAGGAAACTTCGTGATATCCTTAGTAGTCGTTGGAATCGACAAGACGAGTTCGGTAGAGAGGGCGAGGGGATGGTAAGAAGGCGGATCATGCTGCTGGCACTGCTGCTGGCGCCGATCGTGGCGGCCCTGGGAGCCATGGTCCATGATACCCAGGCCCAGACGGTCCAGTCAGCGGCGATCTCGTCCTTCGTGGTCACCAGTAAGGATGGAGCCGACGTTACCGGCCAGACCTTGATAGCCGGCGCCGCCTATGATATCGCCTTCACCCTCAGCGTTGCCGAAGGGCTAAAGGAGAAACTCGTACTGGATACGGGGCTACAGAAATCCGGGGACATATTCTGGCGGTTGGCGAGCAGCTACGCCGGCATAGATACCCAGTCCTGGCAGCCGGGGATGAATGTCATCAGCTTCGAGGCGATCGCGGGGGATGCCCAGTTGAGCTTGACGGGCGTGGTGCCCTCGGACTACGTCATGGAGGCCCAGGACAGCGGCGAGGTCCTGCACAGGGCGGGGAGGATCCGGCTGCTGGCGATATCCCTGGCATCGGGGGTCCTGGTGGAGCACTGGGAGGCGGATGTCACCGATCAGTCCATAGAGAATTTCCGCGCCATGCTCCAGGCCAAGGATGAGCTTCTGCAGGGTTCCGAAACCCAACCGGTCTTTGCCGAGCTGGTCAGTTCCAACCTGCGCGTCGCCCGGAGCCTGGGCGAAAACGGCTATGTCGACAGGGCAATGGAGATCATGAAGACCATACCCGATGGCGGGTGGCCGACCTCTGAACGCTTCGAACTGATCCTGATGGGTACCACGGGTGGGGCGGGCCTGGTGGCTATTTTGTTATTTCTTCTCTTTATACGGGCTAAGTCAGCGTCGAGCTTCATACGCCAGAGAGTGATTGAGCAGGTAAGAAGGCTGGACCTGACGGAAGCAAAATTGGGCAAGACGGGCAACGCTTCCCTGGCCGGTGAGGTCGGGGACATCAAGTCGGAGCTTGAGAAAGCTTCAGGGAGGTGAATCTATGGCGGGCGGAGTAAAAAGAAATTTTGCGCCCCAGTTTGTGGGATTGGGGGGGACAGGTGTCGATATCGTAACGGCTTTTCTGAGAAACAGGTCTCTGATTATGCCCCTGTTGGAGACGGAGGGCGTGCGCCTTTCCTGCCTGGCCCTGGATGTGGCCGATAAAAATATCGATCACCTGAATGAGGAATACAAGAGTCTCCTGGTGGACATGGAGTCCAAAATGATCCCCAGGGATAAGCTTACCGTGATCGCCAAGTCGGTGAAGTTTCCCACACCGGAGACCATGTTCGACTTCGTCCGGCAGTACCCCGAATATCTGAAGATGGAGGGGGCCAAGGTCCCCAAGGACTATGACCCCTGGCTGTCCTCAGCCATGGAGATACCACCCCTGGCGGGTGGGGTGGGCCGCAAGCGGGCCCTTTCCAAGGCTATTTATGGACTTAACTACTACCTGCTGAGGCTGGTGGGCGATTACATCAATACCTTCAAGGAGCCGGTGTTCTCCTCCTCGCTCCAGTCCATCGTCTTTGTGATCTACGGCATGGGAGGGGGCAGCGGGAGCGGGATGGTAATGGACTTTTCCCGCCACCTGAGGAAGAGTCTGGGGAGTGGGGTCCCCATAGTGGGCATCTGCGTGTTGCCCTGCCCCGGTGATGACCCCCCCGCCAAGGGGGCTTCCGCCTACGCCTCGCTGGTGGAACACAGCCTCCTCCTGGATAAGGGCAACAACGCTGTAATCAAGAAAAAGTTCGGGAACTTCTATGAGAACCCCTTTTCCGCTTTCCTCATGATACCCTTGAGTCCCGCCTTCAGCCAGGGGAAAGGGCTGCTCTATGCCTGGCGGATCCTGGATGACGCCATACCCGATATGTTGATCCACTCCTTTGACTTCGATCCCGCGGACCTCTTTGCCGCCATAGGCTCCAATGTGGACCTGGAGGGTAATTGGGTGCACCTGCTGGCCACCATCCGGGTGTCCTACCCGGTGACGGAGTTCATCGATATGGTCAAGGTGTACCTGGACAAGCTCGATAAGCTCCGTGTCCTGAGGAAAGAGAAAAAAGAGATGTTCTGGGGTCAGGAGGTGGCGGAGACAGGGGGAGTGTACAAGATCCTGGATGTCTGCCGCGAGGACCTGAAGGAGATCTTTAAGCGGTTTCTGATAAGCCGGAACAGGTACGATCCTGAGAAGTTCGACGAGGCTGTGGAAGCCCTTATCCACGAGGACCGGACGGTGGAGACGGACTTTGTCATGTTCATCCGGGGGGTCCATGAGAGCATCAAGTCCCAGTCGGAGGAGCTTCTCCGTGCCGCGGGGACCATCGGCATGGATGCCCCTGAGGGTACCCTGGAGTCCCGGATAAGAAAGCTGATGGACGAGTTCATCGATCTGGAGACGAACCTTCCCCAGAGGAGCAACCAGTTCATCACCAGGGTGCCGGAGATTGTGGCTAACCTGGGGGGTGACCTCCTCAGCTCCCAGCTTACTCCCAAGCAGGCGCAGCTTGCCCAGGACGTGGCCGACCTGGCCGACCTTGTCAGCAGCTATCTTGCCAGCCTGCGTGCCTATCTGGAGACCAAGAAGCTGGCCGAAAAGCTCTCTCGGCTCCTGGAGCAGGGGGCGACCTCGGCGGACCGGGATAGGGACATGGCCACGGTTCAGAAACTGCTGAACCCCGAGCTCATCACCATCTTCTCCCTCATGTCCTCGGCGTTCAACCCTCTGACCACCGAGGCCAAGAAGATGGATGAACACCTGACCAATTGCCGGCGGGTACGGCGGCTCCTGGTGGAGGACGAGGAGAAACTGGGGAGGTCAATCAGCAGTCTGGATGCCCAGTGCATGTCATCGGATAAGGAGACCGCTCGCCTGAAGAAGGACATCAACGGGGTCAAGCTCTCCTTCCTCGCTCCGGGCAAGAAGAAGCACCTGGAGACGGAGCTGGGCCGGATAACGCACCGGGCCGACCTGTGGCGCCAGGAGATGGATGGGCTGCGCCAGGAGGCCGACAAGATAAAGTCCAAGATCAAAGAGTATAACGCCATTGAGAAGCGGTGCGATATCAATTCCACCTATCGAAGGCTGATTGCCGAGATAAACGATATGTCCAAGTCGGAGTACCAGAAGCAGCAGCAGATGCGGCAGGACAAGGGCTTCTATCACCGGGTGGCTGAGCTCACCGAGGAGGAGCAGCGCCGCCTGATGCTGCGCATCCTGCGGGAGGACGAGAGCGCCCTGAGCCGGGAGAACATCCTTCGGGAGATAGTGGACCAGGACCACCTCCGGGAATACCTGGTGAACATCCTGAATCTCTTCCGGATGCCCGATTCCCTGGGGCTGACCCGGGAATACCGCACGGACCATCTCTGGTTCACCATTGTGGCCCCCCCGGGTTTCTGGAACCGGGACCTGGAGGGAGATGTAATCACCGCCCTGTCCGGCTATGTGAAGCGGGATGCCTCCCGAAGCATCTATATACGGCAGGTGGAATCAGAGGACCCCTGGACGGTCCGCTTCCTGATGGTGGCCGCCAAGGCATCGCCCCAGTGCTTGAGCGCCTATCAGGACATGAAGTACCTCTACGAGACCTCATCGGAGGGTGAGAGGATGATGGCCCACTCTCTGCTCCTGGAGCAGGGAATCAGGGTCCACGACGATATGGACCTGACCTACAGGCTGACCTTCATGGATGGGGAGGAGTCCTCGAAGCAAAAGAACTCGGGGAAGTGAACGTGGGGGGAACGTGAACCAGGGAGGGCCTAGCTTGTTGGAAAGGGAGGCTCGCTTCCGGGCTGTCACCCTGAGGGTGCTGGATTGCCTGGGAGTGCTGGTGGCCTCTTTTGCCTTTTTCCACTATATTCCCTTCTATCCGTCCTCGTTCTCCATCCTGGCGGCGGCATCCCTGGCTGCCTTTACGTATAAGTTCCCCCCGGCTACCTTTGTCCTGATGTTTGTGCTCTTCATCCCCGGGCTGGTCTACCAGTTGGGCCTGGCTCCGGTGATGGTGCTCACCATCGCCGGGATCTGGCTGGTGGTGGTGCTGAGCGTGGTGGAAACCCCGGGGGGGGTTTTGCGTATGTGTTTGGCCATTGTGGCGGCCATGCTCATGCTGACCTCCTATTTCTATCTCTCGATTCCCCTGCTTATAGGTGTGGCCTTGATGCGCCTGGAGGGAATGAGGGTAGGCGCCCCCATCTCTGTCCTGGTCTTTCTTACCATATATCTTCCTCTTCTGGCTACCACGGGGGGCAATACCGCCCCGGGAGAGCCCTTACCCCTTCTCCAGCAGGTCAGCTATGTTCCCAAGGAGGCGCTTCAGACCTTCCACATACCCTCGCTTTCGGCGCTGATTCAAAGTGGTTTTGGCACCAATCCCCGCCTGCTTCCCATCCTCAACCTCTATACCGTGACCACCCTCCTTATTCCCCTGCTGGTCATGCTTTTGGCGGCCAGTATCGCCGCGGGGGCCTGGCTTATGCCCGTCCCCCGGTGGCTTCAGCGCCAGGGGGTACGGGTGGGCATCCTGCCGGAAATCTCCCCTCTTCTGGGCATGTTGGTGGCGGGGGGAATGTTCCTGATAACACTGAATGTGCTGGCGGGACCCTTCAGGTATACCAGCCAGCTCGATACCTCCGATAACTCCCTGGGCTATATGCTGGGCGTTTTCCTGGTGGGTGGGGTGGCGTCGCTGGTGGGGGTATGGTCGGGGAGCAGAAACCAATCAGCGAGGTTGAAGAAGCGGGTGACGGAGCTCTTGCCTGAAATTCAAGCGAGCTATGCCAATCTGGGTTCCCGGGTGGGATCTGTCACCGGGTCCTGCCCCAAGTTGGATGTCTCTCAAGAGGAGGCCCTCATCGTCCGGGGAGAACAGGAATCCGCGGTGGCCTTCGGCACCATCGAGGCCATGAGCCTGGCTACCCTGCGGCAGAAGCAGGAGGCCATGGAGGGGCTGGCCCGGGACCTGGCGCGTGCCCATGACGAGGTGTCGCGGAAGCTATGCCACCAATTCGATGAGAACCGGGAGCTATATAACTACTATGTGCAACAGGCGTCGGAGTTTGGGGCGACGATGCTCTCCCGCCTGGGTGGTCCTTCCTCCGCGCAGCTGCGCCTGATGGATTTTGAAGGGGTGCTCGGTGAGCAGAATAATCTGAACGATCGTTTCCGGCAGTTCGCGGAGAGTTTGGCCCAGACAGGAGATACCCTGAGCCTGGTGGTCCGGGAGGAGGTGGACAGCGACTTTATGCCCTCCAGCCTGGAAATTGCCCACAAATTCATCGACCAGGGAATGCATGAAAATGCGGTGGAAACGGTGCTGGGTGAGTTCCGGTCCATCGATCTGGCGGTGGGAAGTCCGGCGGCGGACCTGGCCGTCAATGTTTCCAGCGCCATTGCCGCTCTGGAGAGGAGCATCAGCGGGTTGGTGATCCCGGTCTTCCTCGCGGTGGGAGACCTGAAGGAGGCCGATGAATTCCGGGACTTCATCACCAGGCTTAACGGGATCAGGGCCGAGGGGCAGGGGAGCAGGGGGCTGGTGGGACGGATGCACACTATTAATCAGGCCAGAAGCCTGGCCAGCCTTATGGGCGCTATTGTGACCAAGCTCCGGGACAGGATCGCCAGCCTGGAGCAACAGATCTTGAGCAAGGTCTCCCCGGAGCATGAGTGGGGCCGCCGGTCCGACTTTCTCCCGCGGACCGATGCCATCCTGGCGAAACTTCTGGGCACCTCGGGGTCGCTGAATATCAATAGCAGGATGGAGGCTATCGATCTGGCCCAGGAGATGATCAAGGAGGAGGCAGCCCTGGTAAAAAGCTACTTCTTTACCCACGAGTTCCTTATCAACTATCCCAATATTGAGTACCTGGTGACGGTGAAAATGGCCGATAAGGGGAAGGTCTCCAGCTCCGATGTGCCCGTAAAGCTCGACTACGCTGTAAAATACCTCAAGCTCTATTCCGATAAGCATAATGAGCAGGTCTACTACGACGCCCGTACCAAGAGCTTGCGTCCCAAGGCCCAGGAGAAGGAGCCCAAGCCTGCCAAGGAGGAGAAGGGCTGACCATGGCGGAAACCTCTCAAGATGCCAGCCAGGAAATGACCGTATATAAAGCGCCCTGGGCCCAGCTGAAGGGTGTGGGGGACGGCGAGCTGGAGGTAACCAGGACGCGCCTCGTTTTCTATAAAAAGAAGCGCTTCGGTAACCCTACGCTCAGCCGCCAGTGGGACCTGGACCATATCTCCAACTTCGGGCTCACCGATGACGGGGAGGCCATCGATTTTGAGTGGCTCAACGGGTCTGAGGAGGGGGGGCAGGAGAGGCTGCGCCTGGGCGACAAGGACCGGGCACAGGAGATTTTGGACCAGGTAAGCAACATCATGGAGGAAGCCAGGGCCGCCGAGGCGAGACAGCAGGCCGATCTGGCCGTTGAGGCCCAGCTTCAGGAGGAAAAGCTCTACAGGTCTTTGGTCTGGAACACCCTGGGGCAGGTATGGAGTATCACCGGGCTCCTTTACCGGGTGGTATCGGCCCTCAAGGAGGGACGCTGGCAGGATGTCGATATATGCCTGCAGGCCATGATGGATGAGGCGGACAACCTGAGAAAGACTTGCCACATCGACGTGGTTACCGAGGTGGAGGCCGTGGCTGAGCAGGCCGCCCAGAGAGAGATGGAGCAGGTGGTAAACAGGTGCGTGGCCGCCCTGGAGGCCCTGGGTGAGGCCCTGGACAGCCCGGGCCCCCCCGCCGAACTGGTGAAGGAGCCGCAGGGTTTAACCGCTCCCCCCGTCTGGACCGACGTCCCCTTTCTTTTCCTGTTCGGAGCCAGTTTTTGGGAGGTGCTGCTTTCCCGGGACTTCGGGGAGTTTGGGCAGGCGGAGGAGTATGTCTCCAAGCTTCTCAATCTAGCTCCGGTGCTCAAGGAGAGGTTCGGCCTCGACCTGGAGGAGCTGCTCTGGGAGATGGTGATGGCCCTCAAGGCCAATGACAGGTCCATGGTATCCAAGAGGGGGGACGACCTGACCAAGCTGATTACCCGGGCCATCGAGCACAACACGGGGGAGCCCGAGGCATGACCAACAATCTCTTGGGAAGCAGTAAAAGCATAGTCTGGTGTGCCAACCGGCACGGGAACCCCGAGGATTCCACCAAGTGCACCACCTGTGGACTGCCCCTGGTGAACTACAAGTGGGAACTGGGCCTTCTGCTGGAGAGGCTGGCCACCAAGGCCCTCCTTTTGGGACCCCGAAGGAATGTTTTCATGGGCGTGGGCTCCATCGGGGGCCTGATAGTAAGTGAATTCCACAAAAGCTACGGGGATACCGTCTCCAACGGCTCCTTTCTGCTGGTGGACTGCGTGGAGGAGGGGGAACAGGCCACTCCGTTTACGGGCGTGGCTAAGGGGATGCTCCCCCTGGTCTATAACATCGTCGGCACCAGCGGCGGGAGCATAACCTACGGCGGTCTTGCCCAGCGGATCGCGGCGGGGGACACCGGCCTGAACGATTATGTCCGCCGCAGCGGGGTCAGGGAGGCCGATGAGCGCCAGGCCATATTCCTGGTTTCCGCCCTGGGGGGCGGCACGGGGAGCGGTATGGGACCGGTGATTGGTACCAGGTGCGCGACCCAGAACCCTGAGGCATCAGTGATCGCCGTTGCCGTCATTCCCTCCTCGGATGAGGTTGACCATATCCAGTTCAACGCCTATTCCGGGGTTTCACGTTTGCTCCGCTTCAACGATGAGAACTCAGCCGATATGGTTTTGATTATGGACTATGAGCGCCTCAGACAGGTGAGGGGGGTGGGCCTGGGCGGGGTGGAGCTGAGGTCGGAATCGCTGGTAGTCACCATGCTCAATTGCCTGACGGGGGATGAAAGCCAGAGCGACAACCAGGTTGATCCCACTCGCATCGCCCGGATGAGCCGGGCCATGAAGGTCCAGATGTTCGTCCCCTGCCTGGCCATCGGCCGGAGCATGGAGATTTTCGGCAGCCTGGCCAATGTCCTGGCCAGCGCCCTGGCCTATCCCCTGGCCAGATTGGACCCGACCACGGTGACCATATCCTACCTTTTCCTCCGGGTGCCCCAGCGGCTGTCCCGGGTTTTCCACCGGGAATTTGTCCGGGAAGAGTTCGACCGCTGGAACAAGGGCAACCTGCCCAATATCCGGGAAAGCCTTTTCGACCTGGCCTATCTGGATGACCCCTCCGACCGCATAGATGCCTGCATTCTCCTGGGGGGCAGCTACGTGGACCTGGCCCTGGGCCCCGCCAAGCGGGGTTTTGCCCGGTTCAGGAATTATCTGAACCGGGGCGGGCAGTGGGAGTCATGCGGGGTGGACCCCACCAAGGTTGAGGAGGCGGCGCATATCATCAGCCTCTATGACCAGAGGCTCAAGGAACTCAGGGAGACCTAGGCCACCGCTATCTGGAGGCCGGCGCTAACGGGAGGCCGGCGCTAACGGGAGGCCACCGCCTTTTTCGACTCCTTGGCACCTACCCCTGTCCGCTGGTAGATATGCGCGGGGCATTGGTGCAGGCATTGCCCGCAGAAGGCCCCGCAGATAATGCCGAAGGACGTATCGTGCATTACTTTGTCGGGCCCGCGCTGTTTGGCCATGCACTCCACCAGGTGGCGGGGATCGCCCGGGCCCGGGGGAATCTCTATTCCCATTATGCTCCCCGAGCCCTTGACCAGGCCGCCCGTGCCGTACTGGCATCGAACGACATCGTTCCGGGGGTACTCGAACACCCGGTCACCCACCTTCACCTTCAGGATATCATCGGTAAAGGCCTGGGTGGGACAGACCTTGGTGCATAGTTTTTTACAGCGTTCCGGCTGGCATATGGGCGGGCCGTCATACATGGGGCTGGGCACCAGGGGGGCATTGGTGATTATGGAGTTGAAACGGGCCCGGGAGCCAAAGGTGGGGGTCATCGTCAGGCCGTTCCACCCGAACTCCCCCAGGCCGGCGGCCACCGCGGCGTGGCGGTGAGAGAAATCGCCCCGGAGCGGGCCCTCCCGGAGTCCGAACCAGCGGTAGAAAGAGATCGTCCAGGTGGGAGGAAAGGTGAGGGACTTGAACCCCTTGTATTCCAGGCGCTTGGCAGCGGCGTTGGCGATGCGGCCCATCTCCAGGTTGATCAGGCCGTACCCGTAGAAAAGGTAGGGGCTGATGGACTTACCGGGCTCGGAATAATCGCCCCAGGTATCGCAGACGCCGTCGGCCTGGTGTATGGCCAGGGAGATGACGCAGGTGGCTTCCTTCATGTAGTCGGTGGGGCCCCATCCGGGAGGGGTGTTGCCCTCGAAGCGGTCCAGGGGGGCTACGCCCACCAGGTCGGCGCCCATACCCAGGATAAGGGACTCGATCTCCTTGGTCAGCCGGATATCGTTTTTCACATTTCCTCCTTAAGCTGCGTGGGGGAGGGCCGTTCTCCCAGCGCCCCATCTTAACCCTTGCGCCCTGGAGAGGTCAAGGACGGGTGTTGTTATAACCGGCTCTTTCCGATAGAATCTCCTTATCGGGAAGACAGGGGTTGCAAGAAAGGGGGGCGAGATGCCTGCACCGCTGGACGGCATACGGGTGGTGGACTGGACCATCCTTCAGCAGGGGCCGGTGGCGTCATCCATGATGGGGGACCTGGGGGCGGAGGTGATAAAGATAGAGCAGCGGGGGGTTGGGGACCCCGGGCGTGGGTTCGCCAATATTCTGGGCCTGCCCGCTTCGGCCCTGGGGACGAGGAACTTCTATTTTGAGGCCAACAACCGCAACAAGAAGAGCCTGGTCCTGGACCTGAAGAAGGAGGGGGCCCAGGAGATTGTGTACCGGCTGGTGGAGAAATCGGACATTTTCGTCCAGAATTTTCGCCAGGGGGTGGCGGAGAAGCTGGGACTGGGTTATGAGACCCTGTCCGGGTACAACCCCGAGCTGATATACGCCACGGCCTCGGGATATGGCCCCGAGGGCCCCGAGAGCGGCCGGCCCTCTATCGACCCGGCGGGTCTGGCCAGGACGGGTATGATGGAGGTCCTGGCCCCCCTGGGCATGCCTCCCCAATACCCGCCGGGGGGCCTGGCCGACCAGATGGGGGCGGTGATGCTGGCCTACGGGGTGCTGGCCGCCCTGGTGGCCAGGGAGCGTACCGGCGTGGGGCAGAGGGTGGACGCCTCTCATGTGGCCTCCGTCATGTGGCTGGAGAGCATGGTGGTGCACCAGTATCTCTATACCGGCAGGGAGGCCCCCAAGTGGAACCGCCAGCGGTCGGGAAACCCCATGCACAACTCCTATCTCTGCTCCGATGGGAAGTGGCTCTTTTTGGGCCTGCTTCAGCCCGATAGACACTGGCCCCAGTTCTGTCTGGCCATGGACTTCCCCGAGCTGGAAAAGGACAGCCGCTTCGATACCTTTGAAAGCAGAAGGGACCATCGCGAGGAGCTCATCGCCATCCTGGATGAGAGGTTTGCCGCGAGGACGTCGGGGGAATGGGCCGCTCACCTCGGCACTTTCCGCGATTTTATCTTTGAGGTGGTAAATAAGGTCTCGGACCTGCCCACGGACCCGCAGGTGATAGCCAACGACTACATCGTGGAGGTGGACCACCCCACCTATGGCCCCACCAAGATGCTGGGTGTTCCCATCAAGTTCAGTAAAACCCCGGGCAGGGTGGGGTTGGCCCCGGAGTTCGGCCAGCACACGGAGGAGGTCCTTCTGGATATCTGCGGCTACAGCTGGGAGGAGATCACCGGGTTCAAGGACCGGGAGGTGATCTAGGAGCCCCCGGGCTCCTGGAGGAAGTCGAGCACGGCCCCGTTGAAATCCTGCGGGGCCTCCCACATGAAGCCGTGGCCGCCCCCGTGGAGGACCACCAGCTGGGAGCCGGGGATGCCCTCGTGGATGATCCGGGCGGACCCCACCGGGGTCTGAATGTCCCGGTCCCCCACCAGCACCAGGGTGCGGGCCCCGATGCGGGGGAGCTCCCCGGTGGTGTAGCTGCGCTGGCAGGCCAGGTTCTGCCTGAGGTAGGCGTCCACGGGCTGGGGGTGGGCGGCCAATATCTGCTCCAGCCTGGCGATCACCTGGGGCTGCTGAACAAAGAAGCGGGGGGTCAGGGACTGGAGGAGGAGCATCTGGCCCATGGTCTCCATCCCCGCGCTTTCGGCTATGGTCCGCCATAGCCCCTGCATCAGGTCGCCGTAGGGGCTTGACTGGCTGAAGGTGCAGGCCAGGACGAGGCGGTCCACCACCCGGGGGTAGTCGATGGCCAGCCTCTGGGCGATCATCCCCCCCATGGACATCCCCAGGATATGGGCCCGGTCCCACCCCAGGGCGTTCAGAAGATTGGCCGT
>JAZFUS010000088.1:0-4995 GCA_036447315.1 Dehalococcoidia bacterium | reverse complement strand
GCGCCGAGGCCCAGGGGGTGGACGCCGTCATCGCCGAGGGCTACGAGGCCGGAGGCCATAACGGGGCCGATGAGCTGCCCACCTTTGTCCTGGTGCCCCAGGTGGTGGATGCGGTGAAGATACCGGTGCTGGCCGCCGGGGGCATCGCCGATGCCCGGGGCCTGGTGGCCGCCCTCGCCCTGGGGGCCGAGGGGGTGCAGATGGGCACCCGCTTCATGGCTACCCACGAGTGTGCGGCCCATCCCCGGGTCAAGGAGGCCCTGGTCCGGGCCGGCGATACCGATACGGTCATCAGCTTCAAATCCCTGGGGTCGCCCGCCCGGGGCCTCAAGACCCCGGCCACCCAGAGATTCATCGACATGGAGAATGCCGGGGCCTCTCCGCAGGAGCTTCGGGAGGCGGGGCGGGGGAGCCAGCGGCTGGCCGCCCTGGACGGCGACATGGAGGCGGGGGCCCTCTCCTGCGGCCAGATCGTGGGCATGGTGACGGAGGTCACCGGCGCCGCAGAGGTGGTGCGCGGCATAATGGAAGATGTACCCCGGGTCCTGAACGGGCTGGAATGAGGCCTATCCCGAGAGGAGGTATAACACTATCATGAAGAGGACCAGAGTCTGCGATGTTTTAGGCATCGAGTATCCCATAGTCCAGGGGGGCCTGGGCTACATGTCGGGAGGGGAGCTGGCGGCGGCGGTCTCCAATGCCGGGGGCCTGGGCACCATTGCCCTGACCGCCCGCTCGGAGGACCGGACGGACGTGAAGGAGTGGCCCAAGAGCTATCGAGAGGAGCTGCAGCGGGCCAAGAGCCTCACCGATAAACCCTTCGCCGCCAACGTGCCCATGGACAACACCGTCCACGACAAGTTTGTGGATGCCATCCTCGCCGAGGGGGTGAAGGTGGTGGTCACCGCGGCGGGAAACCCCCGGATCTACACCCGGGTCCTCAAGGATGCGGGGGTCAAGGTGATGCACCTGGTCTTTGCCGTCAGGCACGCCCAGGTAGCCGAGGCCGAGGGAGTGGACGCGGTGATCGCCTCGGGCGCCGATGGCGGCGGCTTTGTCCACCTCCTGGAGCTGACCACCATGAGCCTGGTGCCTCAGATAGTGGATGCGGTGAAGATACCGGTGCTCGCCGCCGGGGGCATCGCCGATGCCCGGGGCCTGGTGGCCGCCTTCGCCCTGGGGGCCGAGGGGGTGCAGCTGGGCACCCGCTTCATGGCCACCCGGGAGTGCCTGGGCCACAAAAACCTCAAGGATGCCCTGGTCAAAGCCGGGGAAACCGATACCATCATCACCGGGCGCAAGAGCCAGATGGCCATGCGCTGCCTGCGCAACAAATTCACCACGGAGTTCCGGGACAAGGAGTCGGAGGGCCTTTCCAAGGAGGCCCTGGGCGAGCTGGGCACGGGCCGCAACTACCGGGCGGCCATTGGGGGTGAAATCGAGATGGGCTCCATCGGGTGCAGCCCCAGTGTCGGGTTGATAAAGGAGATCGTCGGCGCCGGAGACGTGGTGCGGGACCTGGTGGAGGGGTACGACAGCATCGTTACCGGCCTGAAATAGGCTATTCCTCCCCGTCTTCCCCCTCCCCGATAATCCTCTCCCCATACTCCAGCAGGGTTTTGGCCCGCCCGGGCGGCACCTTCTTCGTGTCCAGGTAGGTTTTCAGAGCTTCAATGGGCAACATCTTCTCCACCGACACCTCCCCCAGCCGCATCCGGGCCACCCGCTCCACCCGGAGGGCCGGGGGGACCACATGGTTGGCCCCGTAGTCCCTCTCCAGGGTCAGGCGGATATCCCTCTCCTGGACCATCCCCTCGCCATGGACGGGCAGGTCCACCTCCACCCGGACAATGGCATCTTTGATGCTGTCCTCCCGGCGGGCGATGGCCGCCATGACCGTGGCGGTGGGGTTCAGGTCCCCGGCCTCGATCTTCACCGAGATGGTGCAGAAGTTCCGGGCCGGAACGGGATGGAACTCAAAGGATGTCTCCATGCCCACCCCCATCTCCACCACCACAAATCCCTTTTCGTCATTCTCCTCACTGAAATCTATGCGGTCCAGGCTGCCGGCATAGACCATGGGCGGACGGAGGGAGAGGACCTGGTGGCGGTGTATGTGCCCCAGGGCCGCGTAGCCCAACTGAGGATGGGCCAGGGCGCTGGGTGGCAGGACCGGCTCCCGCCCCACCACCATACGCCTCTCCGAGCTGAGCTGAGCCCCATGCACCCAGACGTGGGCGGCCAGGACCGAGGGTAGAGCGGGGTCCAGGGACTCCACCTGGGCCGCCACCTGGCTGTGAAGCACCTGGGCCATCCTTTCCTCTAACTCCTGGATGCCCAGGTGTCTGTTCTCCTCCCGGCTGAGAAAGGTCCCCCGCCTCAGCCAGGGCAGGGCCGCCACCTGTACGGGCCCGCCGGGCGTCTCTATTCGGTAAACCGCGGGAATTGAGGCGACATGGACATTCGTGATGGCCAGGGTATCGAAGATCTCCACCGCGGAGGCCCGGCCGAAGGCATTGGCCATATCGTGATTGCCCACCAGGAGGAAAACGGGGATGCCCGCGGAGGCCAGCCTGCCGATGCGCCGGGCGAACTCCCGCTGCTGGGTCTGGGAGGGGTCCCGGCCCTTGTAGGCATCGCCCGAGAAGAGGACCAAGTCTATTTTGCTCTCCAGGGCGTAGTTCACCAGCAGGTCCAGGGAGACCAGGAAATCCAGCATCCGCGAGGGGAGGCCGGTCTCGGCGTCGATGTGGCCGTAGGTTTCCACCCCCAGGTGCAGGTCGGAGAAATGCAGGATGCGCACGGCGCTCAGCGGCCCCCGCCGTCAATCAAAGCCGGCCCAGTATATGCCCCCCTCGGGCAGCACATCCATGGGTTCCCGCCCAAGTTTGGCTGAGAGAGTGGCATTCAAGGTCGGGATGGGCACCCGGATCTGCTTCATGCTGTCCCGGTCCCGGATGGTGACCATGTTGTCCTCCAGCGACTGGAAGTCAACGGTGACACCCAAAGGGGTGCCGATCTCGTCCTGGCGCCGGTACCTCCGCCCGATGCTCTGAGCATCATCGAACTGGGTCCTGAATTCCTTCCGGACCCCGGCATAGACCTCCCGGGACAGGGGGGCCAGCTTCTCGTTGCGGCTCAGGGGCAGCACCGCCACCTTGATGGGAGCCAGGGCGGGGTGGAAGTGCAGCACCGTCCGGGTCCCGTCCTTGTCCGGTTCCTCATCGTAGGCATCCACCAGGAAGGCCAGCAGCGAGCGGTCCACCCCGGCGGAGGGCTCGATGACATAGGGCATGATGTGCTCCCCGGACTCCTCGTCGAAATAGGTCAGGCTCTGGCCGCTGGAGCGGGAATGCTGGCTGAGGTCGAAGTCGCCCCGGTTGGCGATGCCCTCCAGCTCCGACCACCCCATGGGAAAGAGGTATTCGACATCATAGCAGCCCCGGGCATAGTGGGCCAGCTCATCCGAGGCATGCTGGCGCAGCCGCAGGTTCTCCCGCCGGATGCCCAGCCCCGCATACCATTCGAAACGCTCCTTGACCCAGTACTGGAACCACTCCTCGTCAGTGCCCGGCTTGACGAAGTACTCCATCTCCATCTGCTCGAACTCACGGGTGCGGAAAATAAAATTACCCGGCGTTATCTCGTTGCGGAAGGCCTTACCGGTCTGGGCGATGCCAAAGGGGAGCTTGCTGCGGGTGGAGTTGAGCACGTTGGCAAAGTTGACAAAGATGCCCTGGGCCGTCTCCGGACGCAGATAGACCACCGCGGCCTCCCCCTCCACCGGCCCCACAAAGGTCTTGAACATGAGGTTGAACATGCGGGACTCGGTTATCTCCCCGCCACAGGCGGGGCAGACCCCATCCGGCACCATATCGTCGCGCCAGCGCTGGTGGCATGCCTTGCACTCCACCAGGGGGTCCGTGAAACCATCCACGTGACCCGAGGCCACCCAGGTCTGGGGATGCATCAGGATGGCGGCATCCAGCCCCACCACGTCGTCCCGCTCCTGGACCATGGCCCGCCACCAGGCCTCCCGCACGTTTCTCTTCAGCTCGACCCCCAGGGGGCCGTAGTCCCAAAAGCTGCCCAGGCCGCCATATATCTCGCTGGAGGGAAAGATGAAACCCCGCCTCTTGCACAGCGAGACAATCTTTTCCATTTCAACTTTATCCAGGGTCCTCTCAGTCATGGCTCCCCTAAGTTACCAATTTCCGGGGGCGATGTCAAAGGAGGCGAGCCCTCGGGGTGGGGGGAACCTTCCTTGCCATGGGCCCTCTCCTCTGCTACAATGGGCGCGATGTCACAGGACAGATCCCCTATTGTCGAGACCACCCAGGTCGAAGAGAACATCTATCACATGATGGTAACCGTAGGTGAGGAGCTCATCGACCTTAACGTAGCCTATTTTATCTGGGACGAGAGGGGCGTCCTCATCGAACCCGGACCGGCCTCGGTGACCCACCTCTTCCTGGACGCGATTCAACGCCTGGGCTACGACCCGGCCAAGCTTGCCTATATCATCCCCACCCACATCCACATCGACCATGCCGGCGGCGTGGGCGCGGCCGCCCAGGAGCTGCCCCGGACAAAGATCGTTATCCACCCCTCGGGGGTGCGCCACATGGTGTCGCCCGACCGGCTCATCGCCAGCACCAAGTTGGCCTTTGGCGACGATTTCGCGGACACCTACGGCGCCATCCTCCCCGTGCCCGAGGAGCAGATCCTGGCACCCCTGGACGGCCAGAGGCTAACCCTGGAGAACCGGGAGCTCAGGGTTATCTACGCCCCCGGGCATGCCCCTCACCACATCGCCCTTCTGGACTCGGTTACCGGCGGCCTCTTCTGCGGCGAGGCCCTGGGCATCCCCCACGGTGAAAACGAGCCCCCCATGCCCGCCGCGGCCCCCCCGGCCTTCGACCTGGAGCTCTACCTCCAGACCATGGATATGCTGGAAAAACTCACCCCCACCATGCTGTTCTATTCCCATAACGG
>JAZFUS010000087.1:0-8813 GCA_036447315.1 Dehalococcoidia bacterium | reverse complement strand
CCGCGCCTACGAGAGAGGGGGGGCGGTGGCCCTTTCCGTGCTCACCGAGCCCCAGTTCTTCCACGGCGGTTTTGCCGACCTGGAGGCGGCCCGGGGGGAGACCGGGCTGCCCGTCCTGTGCAAGGACTTTATAATCGAGGCATCTCAGATTCATGAGGCCAGGGCCCATGGGGCCGATGCCGTGCTCCTCATCGCCGCCGTCCTGCCCGACCCGGAGTTGCGGGACCTGATCGGGGAGGCCCGCGCCCTGGGCATGGACGCCCTGGTGGAGGTGCATGAGCGGGGCGAGGTGGAAAAGGCCCTGGGGGCGGGGGCGGATCTTATCGGCATAAATAACCGGGACCTGCGCACCTTCCGGGTGGACCTGGCCACAACCCTGGGGCTTGTCGCTGCCATACCCTCCCATATCCCCGTGGTCAGCGAGAGCGGAATAAAGGGTGCCGATGACGTAATGAAGCTCAGGGCGGCCGGGGCCAGGGCGGTGCTGGTGGGGGAGGTCCTGGTCACCAGCCCCGACCCGGAGGCCGAAATCAGGGGGCTTTTGGGCGCGGCCGCGCCGGGCAAGGGATAGGGTTCGAGTTCTGCCCCGGAGCTTTCTATCGGCACGAGGAACGAAAATGGTTAGGGTAAAGATCTGCGGCATAACCAACCTGGCGGACGCCATGGCCGCCATCGAGGCCGGGGCCGATGCCCTGGGCTTTGTCTTCGCCCCCAGCCCCCGCCAGGTAACCCTCTCCGAGGCCGCCCGCATCATAGACCGCCTCCCTCCCCTCGTCTTCAAGGTGGGGGTCTTTGTAAATGAGGGGCTGCACGAGGTGCAGAGGATCATGGCCGCCTGCCCCCTCCACCTGGCCCAGCTCCACGGCTCCGAGGACCCGGAGTACTGCCAGGAGGTCTTCGATTATCGTGTCATCAAGTCCTTTCAGGTCCGGGATGAGTCCGTCCTGGAGGACATACCCCACTACCGGGTCGGCGCCTACCTCCTGGATGCCTACCACCCCGAGCTGAAAGGGGGCAGCGGGCACACCTTCGACTGGGAGATCGCCCGCCTCGCCACCGAACTGGGCCCGATTATCCTCTCCGGCGGACTCACCCCGGAAAACGTGGCCCAGGCCGTGGCCCAGGTGAGGCCCTACGGTGTGGACGTCTCCACGGGGGTGGAATCGGCGCCCGGGAAGAAAGACCACGACCGGGTCCGGGAGTTTATCCGCAAGGCCAAGGGCGTGGGGACCGCCTGATTGCCCCCGGCCCCTCCCGGGGCTTATAATTTATGTAGGGGACAAAACCATGCGGATTATTCTCTATACCGGCAAGGGGGGGGTGGGCAAGACCAGTGTGGCCGCCGCTACGGCCCTGCGTACGGCTGAGATGGGGCTCCGCACCCTGGTGCTCAGCACCGATGCCGCCCACAGCCTGGCCGATTCCTTCGACACCCCCCTGGCCGATGAGCCCCGGGAGATCGCCCCCAATCTCTGGGGCCAGGAGACCGACGTGACCCGGGCCATGGAGAGCCACTGGGGCAGCGTCCAGGGCTGGGTGGCCACCGTGATGGCCTGGCGGGGCATGGATGAGATTGTGGCCTCGGAGATGGCCGTCCTCCCCGGAATGGATGAGCTGGCCAACCTCCTCTACATCCTCGACTACTATGAACAGGGTGCCTATGACATTCTCATTGTCGATTGCGCTCCCACCGGCGAGACCCTGCGCCTGTTGAGCTTCCCCGAGGTCCTGCGCTGGTGGGTGAATAAGATCCTGCCCCTGGAGCGCCGGGCCGCCGGCTTCCTGCGCCCCATGGTCCGGCCCTTCGTGAAAATCCCCATCCCCAGCGAGGAGGTCTTCGATTCGGTACAGGAGATCTTCGGCCAGCTGGAGAGGATGCACAAGCTTCTCACCGATCCCCAGGTGGCCTCGGTGAGGCTGGTGGTCAACCCGGAGAAGATGGTCATCAAGGAGGCCCAGCGCACCTTCACCTACCTCAACCTCTATGGCTACGCCACCGACCTGGTGGTGTGTAACCGCCTTCTCCCGGACCGGGTTTCCGACAGCTATTTCGATTCCTGGAAGGAATCCCAGGCCCGCCACCGCCGGGCCATGGAGGAGCAGTTCTCTCCCGTACCCATTCGCGACATACCCCTGTTCGGCAGTGAGGTGGTGGGCATCCCCATGCTCCGGCTCATGGTCCGGGAACTTTTTGGTGAGGAGGACCCGGCCCAGGTCTTCTTCCACGGCCTGGCCCAGGAGATCAGTAAGGACGACGGTCAATACACCCTGTCCCTGGCCCTCCCCTTCACCACCCGGGAGGACATCAACATGTCCCAGAACGGCGATGAGATCTTCGTCCAGGTGGGGAACTACCGGCGAAACATTATGCTGCCCCGCGCCCTGCTGGGGCTTCCGGTCAGCGGGGCCAAGTTCGAGGGCAGCCATCTGAAGATAAGATTCGAAAAGGACCGGGAATCGACGCCGGGTGGCGTGAAACCCGAAGGGAGGTAAGGAAAATGGCTGATAAGATTCTGGAGATTGAGCGCGGCGCCGGGGATGAGTTTGTGGTGCGCTTCAAACCCTCCGCTTGCCGCGTCCTGCCCGAGGCGGTCCGCGAGCATTTCTGGACGGCCAACAAGGAAATGCTTCTGGCCCTGCGCGGCCTCCTGGACGTTGCTATCGAGCGGACGGAGGCCCGGGAGAAACCCCGGGGAAAGAGGCGGGCCAAAATCGAGGTGGAGGGGGACTAGCCCTCGCCCACCAATCCCTTCAGCTCTTCGTAGCTGGATAGCCGGCTCACCGTCCTGATAAACTCCCCCAGGGATGCCGACCTGTCCCGGAGCGCCCTGAGCTGGGGCCCGATGGGGCTGGTGGAGGCAGGGGTATCGGCGTAGGTCCCATGATAGGCGAAGTAGGCCTGGTTAAGCCGCCTGATATAGTAGCCCTGCTCCGCCAGATACCCCCGCCGCTCCTCCATAAAGTCCTCGGCTTCCTCGACCTCTCCCCGGGCCAGATAGGAATCCACGGCCAGGCGAATGCTGCGCATCTCCCGGTCGAAATCGAAGGCCCCGGGGGGTTTGACCTCCTCTTCCCGGGGTTCCCTTCCCCAGAAGCGGCGCAGCGCCTCCCGGCCTATCTCGTTGCCCCCCATATTGGCCGCCGTCTCATTGATGGTGGTCATCTCCGGGTTCCGGCCGTAACGGCGTCCCAGGGGGTGAAAGAACAGGTAGTGGTGCAGCCACTCATGGGCTATGGTGGACAGGGCGCGCTCCAGGGTAATGGTCTCGGGCACCAGGCTGGGGTAGGTGGCGATCCCCCCCAGCCTCTCCACCAGGGCGGAACCCCCCATCCCCTCCACCCGGGCCTCGATCTCCTCTATCTCCCGCGAGGTAAGGCCGGCTTTAAGGACGGCGGCATTCAGGAGCTCTATGCGCTCCCGGGGCGAATAGATCAGAAGGTGGGGGGGGCTGTCGAACTCGAAGGCCAGGGGTGGCAGCAGGGGACGGCCCACCGGGGAAAGGGAAAGGCCCTCCCCGGCCAGGACACTGGCTATTTGCCCCTCTATCACAGCCTCGACCGTCTCCTCCAGCCGGGCCCGGGCCTCTCGGGCCCGCTCCAGCTTCTCCATGTCCTCCCGGCCCCCCGTGCCCCGGACCAGCCGCCTTTCCAGCCGGCGAATCTCCCCGGCCTGGCGGTAATACTCCTCCACGGCCTGCCGGTCCCCGGCGGACGAGCCCCGGAACAGCCTGCCTATCCGGGCCTTCCCCAAACCGATGAGGTTTTTCCCCTCCCAGCCCGGAAGGCCGAAACGGTAGGGGGCGGCGGCCCCCTCAAAGCTCCCGGCGGTAAAGGCTGCACTCGAACTCGGAAGCCCGCTGGCCGGGAGCAAAAGCGCCAGGACAATTATGGCTAGGATTCGTTTTCTCTGTGCCATGCTTTGTTGACCATTATACCTTCCCTGCCGGGATAAGTCAGAACCGTTGCGCCCCATCCCGGGATGGGTTAAAATAGCCGGGCAGAGTTTTCCACCGAGAAAGGAGATGATGCTATGCCCGATTACAGCGTCGAGCAGATCCGCAATGTAGTCCTTCTCTCCCACTCTGGGGCCGGCAAGACCACTCTCGCCGAGGCCGCGCTTCTGGCCACCGGAGTCATCAACCGTCGGGGTAAGGTGAGCGACGGGAGCACCGTCTCCGACTATGAGCCCGAGGAAGTGAAGCGTCAGATCAGCATCAATATGTCACTGTTGCCCTGCTTTTGGAAGGGTTCTAAGATAAACCTTATCGATACCCCGGGCTATCCCGACTTCGTGGGCGAGGTCAAGGCGGGGACGCGGGTGGCGGAGGGGGCGGTCATCGTGGTCTGTGCCGCCTCGGGGGTGGAGGTGGGGACCGACCAGGCCTGGGCCTACTCCCGGGAGGCCCGGCTTCCCAGCATCATCCTGATCAATAAAATGGACAGGGAGAACGCCGATTTCCGCAAGACCCTGGATGATATCCGGGCCAAATTCGGCTCACAGTGCATCCCGGTCCAGGTCCCCCTGGGCTCCCAGTCCGATTTTCAGGGCATTGTAGACCTGGTCACCGGGAAGGCGTATCTGGGGGCCGAGGCCAAGGAAGCTGAGGTGCCCTCCTCGATCCAGGAAGAGGTGGCCTCTCTTCGGGAGATGGTGGTGGAGGCTGTGGCGGAGGCCGATGACGACCTTATGGCTAAATTTGTGGATGGCGTCGAGATGACCCAGGAGGAGATACTCCAGGCCCTGGAGGCCGGGACGCGGAACGGGCAGATTGTACCGGTCCTGGCGGGGTCGGCCCTGCAAAGCATGGGTGTCGGCCTCCTCCTGGATATCCTGCTCTCTCACCTCCCGTCCCCCAGGGAACCGCTGATGGCGGAGGGGACGGAAGCCCCCAGCCCGGACCCCAAGGGCCCCCTCTCGGCCCTGGTTTTCAAGACCAGTGCCGATCCCTATGTGGGCAAGCTCACCTATTTTCGGGTCTATTCGGGCGCCATCTCCTCCAATACCCAGGTGTGGAATGCTTCTCGAAATAGTGTGGAGCGTGTAGGCCAGCTCTATATGCTGCGGGGCAAGAACCAGGAGCCGGTGGCGGCAGTGACGGCGGGGGACATAGGGGCGGTATCCAAGCTTTCCGTGACCGGTACCGGGGATACCCTGGCGGCTAAAGAGGGCTCGGAAAAGTTTGCCCCGCTGGTTTTCCCCGCACCTACCATGAGGATGGCGGCGCTGCCCAAAACCAAGGCCGATCTGGACAAGATGGGGTCCGTCCTCTCCCGCATCATCGAGGAGGACCCCACCCTGCGGGTACACAAGGAACCGGATACGGGTGAGACCATCCTCTCCGGGATCGGTGAGACCCATCTGGAGGTGGCTGTCGAGAAGATGGGGCGCAAGTTCGGGGTCCAGATGCAGCTGGAGGCGCCCCGGGTGCCCTACAAGGAGACCATCACCACCCCGATCAAGGTGGACTACCGGCATAAAAAGCAGACCGGTGGGCATGGCCAGTTTGCCCATGTCTTTCTGCAGATGGAGCCGATGCCCCGGGGGACGGGGCTGGAGTTTGCGAACCGCGTAACGGGCGGGGCCATATCCCGGAACTATATCCCGTCGGTGGAGAAAGGGGTCCGGGAGGCGGCCCAGGAGGGGATGCTCTCCCACAACCCGGTTATCGACCTCAAGGCCACGGTCTACGATGGCAAGGAGCACCCCGTGGATTCATCGGACATCTGCTTCAAGATCGCCGGGGCCCTGGCCTTCAAAGAGGGCCTGGCCCTGGGGCATTCGGTGCTCCTGGAGCCCATCGTGAAGATCTGGGTCACCGTGCCCGACGACTTCACCGGGGACGCCATCGGTGACTTGAACACCAAGCGGGCCCGGGTGCTGGGCATGAGCCCTGAGGAGGGAGTGACGGTCATCGAGGCCCTGGTGCCCCACTCGGAGATCATGCGGTATGCCATGGACCTTCGCGCCATAACCCAGGGAAGGGGGACCTTCACCATGGAGTTCAGCCACCACGAAGAGGTGCCCCAGAACCTGGCCCAGAAGATTATCGCCGACAGGGCGGCCCAGAAGGCTTAATCATTGGCCGACCACAGGGTGTGATAGCCCTCTCCGGTGAGGGCCCGGTCCGTTTCAGCCCTTTCTTGCGCGACAAGCTTCTCGAGGATGGCGTCGGCCGCCCTCTCTATCACCGGGTCGCCCGATTCCGCTAATCGCTCCATGATGCGGTCCCATATACCCAGGGTCTTGAGGTTGATCACCCGCCTGGGCCAGGGGATGATGGCCAGGCGTTGGGGTTGGGGGAAGTGGGGCCGTATCCGGCTCAGGCTCCGCAGGCGTTCTTCCACCGAACCGGCCATGGCTACCACCTTGACCAGGGGCCCCTGGCTGGCATCATAGCGGATATCCACCAGCAGTGTCTTTTGGAGGAGGGGGAGAATTATAGACAGCACCTCTGCGGTCTGTACGTTACGCAGTGCCTCCTCTATATCGACCGTGAAATCCCAATCCATAACCCTTTGGCCTCCCCTTTATTGGAAAAACCGCCGTCTCAGGCGGCCAGAAGCTCCTTGACCTTGGCGATGAAGGCCGGGATTACCTGTTTGTAGTCGCCCACCACCCCGAACTGGGCCTCCTTGAAGATGTTGGCCTCGACGTCCTTGTTCACCGCCACAATATTCTTGGAACCGGAGCAGCCCGCCATGTGCTGGCTGGCGCCGGAAAGGGCCACGGCGATATACAGGTCCGGGGTGACTATCTTGCCGGTGAGCCCCACCTGGAGGGTAGAGGCAACCCAGCCGTTGTCGGCGGCGGACCTGGTGGCGCCTACCGCTCCTTTGAAGAGCTTGGCCAGCTCCTCCAGTTCCTCGAATCCCTCGGGGCCGCCTATGCCCCGGCCCCCGGTGACCACCACCGGGGCCGCCTCCAGTTTGATCCCGACCACCTCTTCCATCACCGTATCCAGGACCTTGGTCCTGACCTGGGAGGGGTCCACCCCGGCCTCCAGGCTGGTGATCTCGCCCTGTCGGGAATCGTCCCGCTCCAGGGCCGACATGGCCTTCTGGCGAACGGTGGCCATCTGGGGCCGCGACTCCGTAAAGGAGGTGGCCCGGGCATTGCCCCCATATACGGGGCGGGTCTGGAGCAGGTTCCTGGTTTCGGGATCGATGGCCAGCTCGATGCAGTCGTTGCCCAGGGCGGTTTCCAGGCGGAAGGCGAGGCGGGGAGCCAGGTCCCGTCCCACGGAGGTCTGGCCCATCAGCAGGATCTGGGGCCCGGCCTCTTTGACCACGTTTTCCATGGCGGCCACATAGGCATCCGTGTTGTAGTCCTTGAGGATGGGGTCGTCCACCACATAGACCCGGTCGGCTCCAAAGGCGATGGCCTCCTGCGCCTGGGCCTTGACCCCGCTGCCCATGAGGACGGCGCTCAAGCCCTCGCCCAGCTCGTCGGCCAGCTTCCTTCCACAGCCCAGCAGCTCCTGGCTGATGGAGGCCAGCCGCTCCCCCGTCACCTCGACATAGATAAGTACGCCTTTTTGTTCTGCCATAATATGATATACCTCCTGGGTTTTAAGGGTCTTAGATTATCTTGGCCTCGCGGAGCTTCAGGGCCAGCTGCTCCGCGGCCTCGGCGGGGGTCTCTCCCTCTATGATCTGGCAGGTGGACTCCTTCACGGGCTGGAAGAGCTTGAGGAGCTGGGTGCGCCTCCCCGAAGCCCCCACCGCCGAGGCGTCCACCCCGATGTCCTGGGGCGTCCAGACCGTGGGCTGCTTCTTGGCCGCGGCCATGATACCCCGCAGATTGGCATAGCGGGGTTCGCCCAGCTCATTGCTAACGGTGATCAGGGCGGGGAGGGAGACCTCCACCACATCATAGCCGTCGGGGACCACCCGCTCCACCCGCGCCTTGCCGTCGGCCACCTCGACCTTTTGGGCCAGGGTAACCTGGGGGATGCCCAGGAACTCGGCGATGCCCGGGCCCACCTGCCCGCCGTCCCAGTCGGCGGCCTGCCGCCCGCAGAAGATAAGGTCGAACTCCCCGACCTTCCTGATGGCCGCGGCCAGGGCGTAGGCCGTGGACCAGCTATCGCCCCCGGCGAAGGCCTCGTCCTCCAGAAGGATGAGCTCATCGGCGCCCATGGACAGGGGTTTCTTGACCACATCGCGAAGCAGGTTTTGGCCGAGGCTGAGAACCGTGATCTGGCCGCCCAGCTTGTCCTTGATGCGCAGGGCCGCCTCTACCGCATTTTCATCGAAGGGGCTGACCACCGGCGATACCCCCTGGGGCGGAATGACGCTGTTGCTGTTGGGGTCCACCTTGAAACTGGCCGGGGGCGCTTCGGGGTCGAGGACCTGCTTGGCGCAGACGATCATCTTCATAAAAACGTTGCCTCCCGGGTCGAAATTGCCATGTTCCTGTGAAATCTATCACTAGCTGCCCTGGTTGTCAAGGGACTTCCACCGCGGTTTTGGTGCCCGGACCATCGGGCTTATCGTCCCCCGCCGCCTGCCCCGCCATGGCGACCGTGACCAGCCGCCCGATACCCGCCAAGTCGGACAGAAGGGCCACCCGGCTCCCGGGGAAGGATTCCCTGACCAGCCCGCGTACCCTTTCCCCCTGCCCGTGTCCGACCTCCAGGAGGAAGGAGCCCCCGGGGCGGAGCCTGGGCCCCGCCTGGGACAGGAATCTTCGCACCTGGTCCAGGCCGTCCTCGCCCCCGGCCAGGGCCCCCCTGGGCTCGAAGGCACCAACCTCCCGGCTCAAGCAGTCCAGCTCCCGGCGGGGAACATAGGGCAGATTGGCCACTATCAGG
>JAZFUS010000086.1:0-4001 GCA_036447315.1 Dehalococcoidia bacterium | reverse complement strand
AGGAGCAGCAGGAGGCCCGCCAGGGAGTAAATGCCGGTCCAGCGCATCAGCCGGCCCCGCTCCGCCCCCCCTCCACCCTTTTTTAGCCACAGGACCAGCGGGTAGCGGGCCAGAAACAGGGCCGCTATCAGCCCCAGGACCAGCCACACCTCTACATTGAGATTGGCGCCCACCCCGGGCCCCAGGACAAAGGCCACCAGGAGCATGGACCAGGCCCCGTATTCTCTGGCGATCATGGGGCGATCATGGGCCTTCAGCCCCTGCCGGTGGGAGGCGACTGCAGCCGGAGGGGGTGCCCGGGGGTCGCTCTCCTTCCCGGGTCCCGGCCGACCTATCCGGCTGCGGGGGTTGATAATTGGAGGGCAGCCCAGCCTGTAGGTGCAAATCTAGCTTCCAAAACAAAACTTTATCTTCGGCTGGGCTGCCCATATATAAACCGGCGTCGCACCGGGTAACTCTCAAGCTGATGTCAATATGCCCTCCGCAAGGCGGCCCGGGGCGCCCATTGCGTGCCGGGCGACCTCCTCATGGCCCTTGCCCCGGCCCCTCCTCTATTACCACCTCAAAGAAACAGGCGATGGCCCCGGTGGGACAGGCCGCCTCACAGACGGAACAAAAATCGCAGTCACTGGTGGACACCGCCACTGCTTTGCCGTCCACCAGCTTGAATCCGATTCCATCGCAGACATCGACGCAGATCCCACAGCCGTCGCACTTTTCCACGTCGATTACGGGCCTCTCTGTTATGGCCACCTATCTTTTACCCTCCAACCAGGGTATCCTCTACCCGAATCTACTATACTACATCTCTACCCGAGCCTGTATGTGACATATGTCGCAAAACCCCCTCTTCCTTTTAGGAAATAGCCCGAGGGCCTTTATACATAACCCCTCTTTGAAGGGCCCCTGTCCCAATAAATATGGATGTTGACACCTCGCCGGGAAAGGCTCTATCCTGAGGCGGGCGGGTCAGCTATGACCGTGAAGCTCCGGGAGGGTGACATGGGGCCAACCGCCAGGCGGGGTCTGGTCATATTGAACACGGGTGACGGCAAGGGCAAGACCACGGCCGCGCTGGGGGTTATGATGCGGGCCTGGGGCCGGGACATGAAGGTGATCATGTACCAGTTTATCAAGGCCAGTCGAATGAGGCTGGGCGAGCATCGAGCGGCGGAGCGCATGGGCGTAACGATCCGGCCCATGGGTAGGGGCCTGACCAGCTCTTCGCCGGACCTGGAGGAGGACCGGAGGCTGGCCCGGGACTGCTGGCAAAAGGCGAAAAAGGAAATAGAGAGCGGCGAATTTGATATCGTTATCCTTGATGAGCTTACCTACCCCCTTTCCTATGAATGGATCGATCTTCAGGAGGTCCTGAGCACGCTGGGCGGGAGGCCGCCGGGGCAGCACGTGATTATCACGGGCCGCCGGGCCCCGGAGGGGCTTATCGAGTTTGCCGACCTGGTGACAGAGATGCGGTCCGTGAAGCACCCCTTCCCTCAGGGCGTCAAGGGCCAGCCCGGAATCGAGTTTTAGCTGCGGGGGCGAAGATGAGGGTCCTGGTCATGGCCGGCACCGCCAGTGGCGTGGGCAAGACCACCATTGCCAGCGCGCTCATGGGGGCCCTGGCCCGCAGGGGCCTCAGGGTGGCGCCCTTCAAGGCGGGACCGGACTATATCGACCCCGGCTACCATACCCAGGCCTCGGGCGAGGTGTCCCGCAACCTGGACAGCTGGCTTCTTCCCCACCGCGCCCTGGTGGAGCTCTTTGTCCGGGCCGTGGCGGGGAAGGACATCGCCATCGTCGAGGGAGTGATGGGGCTCTATGACGGGCGCGCCTCCCTGAGCGAGGAGGGCAGCACGGCCGAGCTGGCCAAGCTCCTGGGGGCCCCGGTGGTGCTGGTGGTGGATGCCTCGGGGGCGGCGCGAAGCGTGGCCGCGGTGGTGGCGGGCTTCAAGGGCTTCGATCCCGACCTGCGCCTGGGTGGGGTTATCCTCAACGGCATCGGGAGCCAGAGGCATTACGGCCTCTGCCGGGAGGCCATAGAGGGAAGCACCGGGACGGCGGTGATGGGCTATATGCCCCGCCGGGACGACCTCCGGCTGCCCCAGCGCCACCTGGGATTGATCCCCACCGTGGAGGGTGTGGCCGGCCGGGAGTTCTTCGACCGCCTCACCCGCCAGGCCGAGGAGACTTTGGACCTGGACCGGATCAGCGCCCTGGCGGCGGAGACGGCGCTGTCCCCGGGGGCTCCGGAGCTCTTTCCGCCCCAAAAGGTGACCCCCAAGGTGAGGATCGCCCTGGCCAGGGACAGGGCTTTCAGCTTCTATTATCAGGACAGCCTCGACCTGCTGGAGGCCTGGGGAGCGGAGCTGGTCCCGTTCAGCCCCCTGGAGGACAGCGCCCTGCCGTCCGGTATCTCCGGGGTCTACCTGGGGGGGGGGTTCCCGGAGCTGTACGCCGAGGAACTGGGGGCCAACCGGGCCCTGCGGGAGGCCATCGGGAGGGCGGCGGAGGGAGGAATGCCCCTCTATGCCGAGTGCGGCGGGCTGATGTATCTGGGCAGGTCCATCAAGGATTTCGAAGGAAAGGAACACCCCATGGCCGGGGTTATCCCGGTCTCTTCCCGCCTGGAGGGCTCCCGCCTTACCCTGGGTTACCGCACGGTCGGCGCGCTGAGCTCCGGCCCCCTGCTTCGCCGGGGGGAGACGGTACGGGGCCACGAGTTCCACTGGTCGGTCCTGGAAAGCGGTTCCGGCGAGATGAATGCTTACCGGATCGTCGGAGAGAGGCGCCGGGAGGGCTTCCGTACCCAAGGGGTACTGGCTTCATATATACATCTGCACATGGGCAGCCTGCCGGCGATGGCCCGCCGCCTGGTGGAGACCTGCGTCCGCTACAGAAAATCGGTGGGGGGTGGGTTTCGGGTATGATTCCGGGGCCAGGCTCGGCGGCTTGGGCATAGATAACTTGGTTGAGGTGTTCTTTGGCAACCATCAGGTGTAGCCGGTGCTCGTTTGTGAATGAAGCGGGAGCGAAGCTCTGCCACCAGTGTGGAGATGCTTTGGTGAAGGGGTGTCCCCGTTGCGGGACCGACAATGAGCCTGGCAACAAGTTTTGCAAAGAATGCGGCATAGACCTGGTGCAGCCACAGGCCAGTGAACAGGTTTCACCCGATGAGGCAACAGGGCCCGTGGAGAAAAAGGTTTGTCCCGCTTGCCGTACCGTCAACGCGGCGTCCTCGACATATTGCTACAAATGTGGGATTGCGCTATCCGATCAGGTAGTTACCGGCATAAAGGCGGCGGGGAATCCCGCGGGCTTCTGGGTAAGGATGGCCGCCTTTCTCATTGATAATATCCTTATTACCGCGTTTAGTGTTCTCGCGCTTGTCCTGTCGACAGGTGCGGAGATCGGCGATGTCTTGGCCCAGATATCATGGTCCAGCTTCGGGTCGGCAACAATCGTCAGCCAAGCGCTATTTGCCGCCTACTTCACTTTCACCATCGGCCGGTGGGGGCAGACCATAGGTAAATCTATGCTGGGTCTCCAGGTGGTCAGGAAGGATGGTTCTCGGCTTAGCTATATGCGAAGTTTCGCAAGATATTGGTCCTACAACCTTTCCGCGTTTCCGCTATTTCTGGGGTTCCTGCTTATCGCGCTAACCTCCCAACAGAGAGGCCTGCACGATTACGTGTGCGACACCAGGGTGGTCAAGCTAATCCGATAGAAAGGGCGCTTGATGCCGGGATTGGTCATCCTAATGCTGGCTTTCTCCCCGGGGCTGTTTTGGCTGTGGCTTATCTACAGGAGGGACAAATATAGGCCGGAGCCCAGAGCGCTGGTTATCAGGACTTTCCTATTGGGGGCCGCAGTAGCACTGCCCGTAAGCCTTGTTGAGTTCATTCTATACCCTGGTTCAATCGAGGTCATCTTAACCGATCCCACGAACCTCGCCTCAGTTGCCTATGTAGCTTTCATTGTCGCCGGATTGACCGAGGAGC
>JAZFUS010000085.1:0-4531 GCA_036447315.1 Dehalococcoidia bacterium | reverse complement strand
CGGTCGCCGAGGTCCCCCTGGATTTCCAGGGCCCTCCGGAGGTGCTCCAGGGCCTGGTCCAGCTGGCCCTGCTCCCGGTAGACGAGGCCGATGTTGCCCAGTTGGTGGGCCTGGCCCATCCGGTTGCCGATCCCCCGGTCGATGGATAGGGCCTCTTGAAAGTACTGGAGGGCCTTGTCCAGGTCCCCCTGGTCCAGGGATATGCTGCCCATGTTGCCCAGGGCGGCGGCCAGGCCCGCGCTGTCGCCCGCCTCCCTGGCGGCGGTCTCGGCCTCCCGGTAGTGTCCCTCCGCCTCATCCGAATCGTTGATATCCAGGTAGGCGTTACCTATGAGCACGTGCACCACGGCCCGGTCAGCGTGGGTGGCCCCGGGTCCCAGGCATGCCTCCAGGTGAGTTATGGCCTCCCGCTGTCTGTCCCCAATGGCGAGTTCGGCGGCTTTGGCCAGGTTTCGGGCGCGGTCCCCCTGGGCGGCCAGCCGGCGCAGCTCCGCATCGCGGGGCACAGCCCTCCAGTGGTTGAAGGCCTCCTTTAGCTCGCCTACCAGTTGCTCATTGAGAGGGGTGGAATTGGGGGCGGCGGGCCTGCGGGCCAGGGCTATGATGGCCACGAACAGGCCCGCAACGGCCACTATCCCCCCGGCTAAAGCCCACCAGGGCGCTCTATTTAAAGCCTCTAAGATTTCGTTTAGCTGCTCCACTACAAGAATATAATAACGCCGTCGCGGGGGATAGTCCAGCGTGTGGAAGGGTGATTGCGGACTTTTTTCCGGCGAAAAATCATCCCCGGGGTTTTCGCCGCGGGGCGCGGCCCCGTCAAGGCCATCCGGGCGGGCGAAAGTCCTGACATTCAAGCAGCACAGCAATGGGCGCAAGACCAGTCTTGCCTAAGCTCCCAACACTCACGCAATACGAAAACGGGCGGTTTTGTTGGGTCCGGGCCCTAAATCCAGCGGTGGACGTAACCGGGCAGCGTTGGACCGGACGGCGCCGGGCCGCGGGGCGCGGCTCCCGTAAAGGGTATCTGACCTGGTGGGTGGAGGCGGGCGAAAGTCCCGACATTCAAGCAGCACAGCAATGGGCGCAAGACCAGTCTTGCCCAAGCTCCCAACACTCACGCAATACAAAAACGGGCGGGCGGAGGCAGTACCTCCGGTTCCAGCGGAGCTGCGGGGGCGCAGCCCCCGAAAAAGATATCTGGGCGGGCGGTGGGTAAAACCAGGCTGTGAGCCCCGAGTTGCCGAAGCCCCCGAGTTGCCGAAGCCCCGAGTTGCCGAAGCCCCCTAGTTGGCGAAGCCCCGTTTCACCGGAGCCCCGAGTTGCCGAAGGCCCCGAGCCACCGGAGCCCCCGAGCTACCGGTACCTGTGTACCTCGAAGCAGTGCAGCGTGACCGGCTCGCCGGGCATGATCCCCGCCTTCTGCCGGCAGATAAGAATCTGTTGGTCCACGGTGTCCACCCCCTCCAGGTCGGGGAGAAGGAGGCCCCGGCGCGTCCCGCACTCCACGATGACCCCGTGCCTCTTGGGGTCCAGCCCCTCGGGGCCGTCCACGGGCAGGGGCGGGGTGAGGACGTCCACGCTGTATTCCAGGTCGGCCAACTCGGCGGGGGCTATGGGTTCGAAGCGGGGGTCCTGGGTGGCCGAGCTTACGGCATTGGCGATGATCTCCCGGGCCACATTTTCCCGGGCGGGCTCGAAGGTGCCGATGCAGCCCCGGAGTCGCCCGTGCGCATGGATGGAGACGAAGACCCCGGCTCGCCCCTCCAACTCCGGGGCCAGGGGGGGGACGGGGGGGGTCTTTCCCTCCCGTACGAAGAGCTCCACCGCATCCCGGGCCAGGCAGACGATGGGGTGTTTTTGCGCTCCACCCCCCGGAGTGGAGACCGCCGCCACGGGCAGGGAGGCCACCATATAGCCCACCCCGAAGGGCCCCTCGTAGGAGAGCACCCGGCTGTGCGCCATCAGCCCCTCCAGGGCGCCCAGGAGGATGACGATGGGGCGCAGCCCGCACTCGCCGGCCCGCTCGATGAGCCGGGGGTCCAGGTCCAGTATCGCCTCGACGTCCAGCCGGCCCACGGCATCCACCAGCCGCTCATCGAAGACCCTCCCCTCCGGGTCGAAGCCGGCGGGGGACTCGGGGAGGAGCCGGTGGGAGAGGTCGCCCGAGGCGATGATGGCGGTCCTCTTCCCCACTTTTTCCGCCGCTCTCCGGATGGCCTGCCCGAAGGCGAAGTGGGCCTTCAGGGGGAGATTGGAGAAGGTAAGGGGCACCAGGGGCACCCCTTTTACGTCCTCCCGGAGGAAGTGCATGGGCACCATGACGCCGTGGTCCAGGTCGTAGCCGCCATTACCTATGGATACCAGGGGTATGGACGAGGCCCGGGCCTCCTCCCGGAGGGCCGAGACGAACTCGATGTCGTTATCGAAGGAGACGTCGGGACCCGGGGCCCCCCAGTTTCGCATGTTGCCCGCGGAGGACCCGGCGGCGAGTATCCCCATGGCGTCCCGGTGAGAGGCCCCGTGGGGGCTGATAACGAGAAGGGTCTGGGGACGGCTGCCGGCCAGGTCCCCGGCCAGGGATTCCATGGCCCGGGTGGTCGCGATGATGGCCTCTTCGTGGCCCCGGCCCACGGCCGGGACCAGCAGTGGGGGGTGGGGGACGATACACCCGAAGACAATGCCTGCCATTCCTCACCTCCTGCCTTTCAGGACGGTCCCTCTTCCTTTACCCGTTTGGGCATCGGCCTGGGTCCAGGCCTGGACCCAGGCCTGGGTACCGGTCTGGTCTTGGCTCTGAAATTGAGCTCGGTCCCACAGAAGCGGCAGCGGGAGCCCTCCAACCCGGAGACCTGGGTCTCATAACCCCGGCGCTGGACCACGGTGCGCCCGCAGGAGTAGCAGACGGTGCTCTCATCCTGGTGTCCGGGAACATTGCCCAGGTAGACAAAATGAAGACCGGCAGCCTTGCCTATCTCCACGGCCCGCTCCAGGGTGGGGACGGGGGTGGGGGGGAGGTGCTGCAGGTGGTGCTGGGGGTGAAAACGGGTGACATGCCACGGCGTCAGCTCCCCCAGGGCCTCCCCGATCCAGGATGCGATGCCCCGAAGCTGCTCCTCGTCGTCGTTCATGGTGGGGATGATGTTGGTGATAACCTCGATGTGCATATCCCACTTTTCGCGGGCCCTCCGGGTGACCTCCAGGATGCCCCGCCACCGGGAGACCCGCGCCAGGCTCCGGTAGAAGGCATCGGAGAAGCCCTTGATGTCCACCCGGTAGGCATCGAGGTAGGGCCCGATGGCGTCCAGGGCCTCGGGGGTCATGAAGCCGTTGGTGACATAACAGGTGTAGAGGCCGGCATCTTTGGCCAGCTTCGCCGAGTCCAGGGTGTATTCGAACCACATGGCGGGCTCGTTGTAGGTCCAGGCCAGGCCGTCGGCGCCGTGTTGCCGGGTGAGCTCGACGGCGTCCCGCGGGGAGATGGTCTGGGAGGTCCTGCCCACCTCCCAGGGCTCGCAGCAGGAGATCTCCCAGTTCTGGCAGTGGCGGCAGTGGAAATTACAGCCCCAGGAGCCCAGGGAAAAGACCTGGCTCCCGGGGAAGAAATGGAACAGGGGCTTCTTCTCGATGGGGTCCACGGCCGCGGAGGATACCTGGGCATAGTTCAGCACGTGGAGTACCCCATCGCGGTTTTGGCGCATGCGGCACAGCCCCATTTTGCCCGGACCGATGCGGCACCGCCACTGGCAGACATGGCAACGGGTCTGGGAGCCCGCCAGCCGCTCGTAGAGCATCGCTTCCTTGAGGTTTGACTCCATGCCCCGCCTCTGCCCCATATTATATCATACTCCGATGGCCCCAATGGCCCCAATGGCCTCAATTGGCCCCGGTGCGGGGTTGGCACCTCACCCCCTGGCCCCCTCTCCTCAAGGAGAGGGGGAAGTATAATCAAGCTAGGGGGACACCCCCTAAAACCCCCGGCAAAGGGGCTCCGCCCCTCTGCACAGCCCATTACCCGCTGTAACCCCTACCAGGGATGCGCCCTCGCCTTTATACCCCAGCCCACCGGACAAAAACCCACGGGGCAAAAACCCTCTGGATATCCAGGTTACGTATTCGTGTAAGCCAGCCACAGGCTGAATTCTACCTGGCCCCGATAGCCCCGATGGGGGGTCTGCACCTCACCCCCTGGCCCCCTCTCCTCAAGGAGAGGGATAAAGTCCCCTCCCCCATGACCCCCGGCAAAGGGGCTCCGCCCCTCTGCACACTCCGTTACATGTCCTGTAATTCCTACCAGGGATGCGCCCTCGCCTTTATACTCCAGCCCACGGGGCAAAAAACCGTTCACCCCTGCCCAAGGGGGATCGGTCACCTCACCCCCTGGCCCCCTCTCCTCAAGGAGAGGGATAAAGCCCCCTCCCCTATGACCCCCGGCAAAGGGGCTTCGCCCCTCTGCACACTCCGTTACATGTCCTGTAACCCCTACCAGGGATGCGCCCTCGCCTTTATACTCCAGCCTACCGGACAAAAACCC
>JAZFUS010000084.1:0-4542 GCA_036447315.1 Dehalococcoidia bacterium | reverse complement strand
CCGAGGTGGGGGCCATCGTTGTCCTCTCGCTGAAGGTATCGGGTGTCGCCCTGGTGGTGAGCACCCTGGTGGGGGTGCCCCTGGGGAGCTGGTTGGGGCTGTCCCATTTCTGGGGGCGGAGGCTGTTTATCGCCTTCCTGTATACGGGGATGGGCTTCCCTCCGGTGGTGGTGGGGCTGTTTGTGTACCTGCTGATCTCTCAGAGCGGTCCCCTGGGTTTCACGGGCTGGCTGTTCACGGCTCCGGCTATGATCGTGGCCCAGATTATCATCGCCCTGCCCCTGGTGGCTGGATTTACTATGGCGGCGGTGAAGGGGGTCGACCCCGACCTGAAGCACCAGCTCCTGAGCCTGGGGGCCACCCGCTGGCAGGCCACCCAGGCTATATTGCGGGAGGCGAAGCTGGGGGTCATCGTGTCCATTGTCGCCGGTTTCGGTGGCATCATCTCCGAGGTGGGCGCGGTGATGATCGTGGGCGGCAACATCGAGGGGGCTACCCGGGTGCTCACCACCGCTATCGTTCTGGAGACCCGTCGCGGTGATTTCGTGCTGGCTTTATCCCTGGGCCTCATCCTCCTCTCCATAACCTTTTTGATAAACCTGGCAATGCTCAGGCTGCAAGGGAGGACCCTGGATTGACGGATGAAATGGTCTATCGGCTGGAAAACGTGGTCAAGAGCTACGATAGCCGGGAGGTGTGTCGCATCGAACGGCTGGATATCCGCCGCGGGGAGATCCTGGGCATCATGGGCCCCAGCGGGGCCGGGAAAAGCACCCTGCTGCGCCTGCTAAATTTTTTGGAGCCGACCACGGCGGGCAAGATCCGTTTCCA
This sequence comes from Dehalococcoidia bacterium, assembly GCA_036447315.1. GTDB lineage: Bacteria > Chloroflexota > Dehalococcoidia > JACVQG01 > JAZFUS01 > JAZFUS01. The sequence continues at coordinate 3,711 of JAZFUS010000084.1, read as the reverse complement.
TGACTATTTGGCCAATGGCAACGGCAGCCTCCCCCTGGAGGTCCGGCGCCGGGTGACCATGGTCTTTCAGGAGCCGCAGCTCCTCAGCACTTCGGTGGAGGGCAACGTGCTCTATGGCCTGAGGCTGCGCCGGTGGCGGGATATCAGGCCCAGGCTGCAACAGGTGCTTCAGAAAGTGGGCCTGTCCCATCTGGCGAAGGCTCCCGCTTCCACCCTGTCCGGAGGGGAGAAGCAGCGGGTGGCCCTGGCCCGGGCCCTGGTGGTGGAGCCGGAGGTCCTGCTCCTGGATGAGCCCACGGCCAATCTGGACCCCTATAATGTGGCCCTGATGGAGGAGCTTGTCTCCACGGTCAACCGGGAACAGGGCACCACTATTGTGCTGGTTACGCACAATGTCTTTCAGGCCAAGCGCCTCTCCCATCGGGCTCTGCTGCTTCTGGACGGGAAGCTGGTGGAGGTGGGGAAGACCGAGGACATGTTCGGCAGCCCCCAGGACCCCCGGACCACGGCCTTTATCCGGGGAGAGATGATCTACTGAGGTCGCCCGCCGGGGCCGCGGGCCAGGGCCCCGAAGGAAACCTCTGTTTAGGCCTGCGCAAAGGCGGACCGATATTTACCCGCCCACCCGCCCAGGCATCTTTATCCGGGAGTTTTTGTGCTCCCTTCACCAGGGCCGTTGGGCTAAATTCCACGAAGGTTCCTCCGGGATGGCCTGCGTAAAGGCGGACCGATCTTTACCCGACCGCCCAGACTCTTTTTTCGGGAGTTTTTGCTCCAAGTCCCTACAGGCTACGGGCCAAATTTTCTCACCCAATCCGGGAGCATTTACTCCCAGTCCCTCAAGGCGAGGGGGTCGGGGGCATAAGAACGGGGAGGCGGGGGGAGTGCGTAAAGGGGCTGCGGGGGCTTCCCCCGAAGAGTTAACCGGGCGGGCTGGTGGGTAAGACCAGGCCGGGGGGCGGGTTGAAAAACAACAGAGGCAGGGGGAGTTCGAAAACGGGCGGGTAATACAGCGCAGGGGTGGGGGGAGCTCAAAAAGGCGCTATTCACCCATTATCTGCACCACCAGCTCCCGGGAGCGGGGCCGGTTGTCGAAATCTATGAATACGATCTGCTGCCAGGTGCCCAGCAGCAGGGACTTTCGGGCAAAGGGCACGGTGAGCGAGGCCCCCACCAGGGCCGCCCTCAGGTGCGAGTGGCCGTTGCCGTCCCCCCACCTCAGGTTGTGCTGGTAGTCTTTGTCCCGGGGCACTAGTTTCTCCCACAGGGCCTCCAGGTCGGCCACCAGCCCCGGTTCATACTCCGCGGTGGTTACCCCTCCGGTGGAGCCGGGAACGAATATGGTCACTGTCCCCGCCTCAAGACCGCTTTGATGGACCGCCCGGGCCACGTCCGATGTAATATCGGTGGTATCGGCATCGCCCCGGGTGCTAAGCCCGATGGTTTCCGTGACTATCATCGCCTTAACTCCACCTCATTCATATTGTCAGGCTCTCCAGGTCGACCCCCCCCAGCTCGAAGACGGGCCCCTCCCGGCACACCCGTTTCCGGCCGTCCCGGGTCTGGAAGGAGCAGGCGTAGCAGGCCCCCAGCCCGCATCCCATTCGGGCCTCCAGGGAGACCTGAACGGATATCTTCGGGTCCCGGGCCATCATCGCCCGGTACATGCCCACCGGGCCGCAGGCGAAGACCTGGTCCGCCCGTGGGGAGTATTCTGCGAGGAGTCCGGTCACCGGCCCTTTTCTGCCCTCGGAGCCGTCGTCTGTGGCGGTGACCAGTTGTGTCCCGGGGGGCAGGAGGTGGGGCGGGTAAAGGCTGTTGGCCGTGGCGGCCCCGTGGAGCAGGGTGACCGTATGACCCTGCCCCAGGGCCCTCTGGGCCAGGAAGGCCAGGGGGGCGATGCCTATACCCCCGGCAACCAGGAGCAGGTGGCGGCTGGAGGGCGCCACGGTGAACCCGTGCCCTAAGGGGCCCAGTATGTCCAGGGGGTCCCCCTCCCGGAGCCGGGAGAGCCACTCCGTTCCCCAGCCCACCACGGACAGCATAAGGGCCACCTGGGAGCTGCCCTTTATCTGGTGGATGCTCAAGGGACGCCGGAGCAGGTGGTCCAGCCCCTCCCCACAGCGCACGGTGATGAATTGCCCGGGCTGGGCAAGGCCGGCGATCCCCGGGGACTCCACCCATAAGAGATGGGCCCCGGGCATAATCCGGGTGTTGGAGAGGATGTGGGCCGGGTCCTGCTTCAGCTAAGCCTCCGAAACCGGGCTTTTGGTCAGGTACTCTCGCAGGGGCTGGATGGTGAAGGCGTGGTGGCCATTGGTAAGGGCCTCCGCGGCCACCCGGGCCGTGTCCAGGGAGGTGAAGCAGGGGATCCGCTTCTCGGCGGCGGCACGGCGGATGGCGAACCCGTCCTGGAGGGGGGCCCGGCCCCCGGAGATGGTGTTGACCACCGCGGACACCTTGCCCTCCTGGATAATATCCACCACGTGGGGGTGCCCCTCGCTCAGCTTCTTGCTGATCATCGTCACCGAGAGGCCCATTTCCCGGATCATGGCTGCCGTGCCCTCGGTGGCATAGAGATGGTAGCCCACGGAGGAAAGGCTCCGTATGATGGGCAGGGACTCGGGCTTGTTCCTATCGGCGATACTGAGCAGGATCGCCCCTTTGGGGGGCAGCATCATCCCGGCGGCCATGAGGGCTTTGACCAGGGCCGCGCTGAATGAGTAGTCCACGCCCATGACCTCGCCGGTGGATTTCATCTCCGGACCCAGGTAGGTGTCCACCCCGGCCAGCTTGGACATGGAGAATACCGGCGCCTTGATACCCACGAGGCGCTGCTTTTTCCACAGGCCGCCCCCGTAGCCCTGCGACTCCAGGCTCTGCCCCAGCATCGCCTTGACGGCCATCCGGACCAGGGGGACCCCGGCGACCTTGGAGATAAAGGGCACGGTGCGGCTGCCCCGGGGGTTCACCTCTATGACGAAGACCCTGGGCCCGGTGCCCTCCCCCTGGGGCAGGATCACAAACTGGATATTCATCAGCCCCTTGACCCCCAGCCCGTTTCCGATGCGAACAGTGTAATCTAGAAGTGCCTCCGTGTCCTCGTCGGTGAGGTTGAGGGCGGGATAGATGGCCATGGAATCGCCGCTGTGCACCCCCGCCCTCTCGATGTGCTCCATGATCCCCGGAATGAAGACCTGCTCCCCGTCGCAGACGGCGTCCACCTCCACCTCTTTCCCCTCCAGGTACTTATCTATGAGGATGGGGTGCTTGGAGTTCACCTCGATGGCCAGGGAGATGAAATGCCGCAGCTCTTCCGGGTCGTGGACGATCTCCATGGCCCTTCCCCCCAGGACATAGCTGGGACGGATCAGTACGGGATAGCCGATGAGTTGGGCCACCTGGGCGGCCTCCTCGTAGGAGTTCACGGCGCCCCCCGGGGGCTGGGGGATGCCCAGGCCGTGGAGGAAGTCCTCAAAGCGCCGGCGGTCCTCGGCCAGATCTATGGTCTCGGCGCTGGAGCCCAGGATGGGCATTCCCGCCCCGGTGAGGGGTCCCGCCAGGTTGATGGCTGTCTGCCCTCCAAACTGGACGATGGACTGGGTGGGGCTTGGGGGTGCCGGGGCGGGGTGGGTGGGGTCCTCGGGGCTCTCGTTATCCAGGATATCCCTAACGGCCTCTACGTCCAGCGGCTCAAACTAGAGGCGGTCG
>JAZFUS010000083.1:0-5273 GCA_036447315.1 Dehalococcoidia bacterium | reverse complement strand
TCATCGGCGAGGTCCGGGGCCTGGCTGACCGGGGTGTGAAGGAGGTGGTCCTCCTGGGGCAGAATGTGAACGTGTATGGCCGGGACCTTCCCGGGGGGGACCTGGTGGACCTCCTGGGGGAGCTGGACCGGACCCCGGGGTTAGCCAGGGTCCGTTTCCTCACCAGCCACCCCAGGGATATGGACGCCAGGCTGATGGAGGCCCTGGCCGGGCTGCCCAAGGTCTGCGAGTGGATCAGCCTCCCGGTGCAGGCCGGGGATGATGGGGTCCTGGAGGCCATGGGGCGGGGCTACACCCTCCGGGAGTACCGGGACATGGTGGCGGAGCTGCGCCGGGCTGTCCCGGGAATCGGCATCTCCACCGATGTCATCGTAGGCTTCCCCGGAGAGACCGAGTCGCAGTTCCTGAGGACCCTGGATGTTGTCGAGGAGCTTGAATTCGAAACCGTACACGTGGCGCCGTACTCGCCCCGGCCGGGCACCCGGGCGGCCTCGACCATGAGGGACGATGTGCCCTGGCCGGAAAAGAAGACGCGCCAGAAAAGGATCGAGGTCCTTCAGGAGTCCATCGCCTCCCGCGCCAATGACCGGCTGGCGGGGCGGACCCTGGAGGTCCTGGTGGAGGGGCGGAACCGGGACCGCTGGCAGGGGCGTTCTCGAACCGGAAAACTGGTCTTTTTTGACGATACAAGAGATTGCCTGGGGCGGCTGATGCCGGTGACGGTCCAAAAGAGCGGCCCCTGGTGGCTGGAGGGGGAGACCCAGGGCGCTCCGGCCCTGAGAGGGACTTTATGAGCACCGTGATAGATACCGGAGAGGAGAGGGCCCAGCTCCAACAAAGGGTCATAGACCTCAAGAAGAAGCTGGGGCTTCTCATCGTGGCCCACAATTACCAGCGCCCGGAGGTCCAGGACGTCGCCGACTTTGTGGGCGACTCCCTGGAGCTGGCCCGCCGGGCCAAAGAGTCCGATGCCAAGGGTATCATCTTCTGCGGGGTCCACTTTATGGCTGAGAACGCCTCCCTGGTCAACCCCAGCCTCCCCGTGTACCTGGCTGAGAGCACCGCCGGCTGTCCCATGGCCGATATGATCGATGTCTTTGATCTCAGGGAGTGGAAGGAGAAATACCCGCGGGCCGCGGTGGTGTGTTATGTCAACTCCACTGCGGCGGTCAAGGCCGAGAGCGATATCTGCTGCACCTCGGCCAATGCCCTCCAGGTGGTGGAGTCCCTCCCCCACGATGAGATACTCTTCATCCCCGACCAGAACCTGGGGCACTATGTCTCCACCATGACTTCCAAGCGCATGATCAACTACCCCGGTTTCTGCATCACCCATCAGAGGCTTCAGCCGGAGCAGGTGAGGCGGGCCCGGGAGATGTACCCCGGGGTCCCGGTGGTGGTCCATCCCGAGTGTGCTCCCGAGGTGGTGGCCCAGGCCGATGTCGTGTGCAGCACCTCGCAGATGGTGCGGTATGCCGGGGAGAATCCGGCCCGGACCTTCCTCATCGGCACCGAGGAGGGGCTGCTCCACCGGCTGCGCCTGGAGAACCCCGGGAAGACGTTCTATCTCATCTCCAACGGCCTCATCTGTCCCAACATGAAGCGGACCAGGCTGGAGGCCGTGGTCAGTACGATGGAGGAGGCACGCAATCTCATCACCATCTCCGATGAGGTGCGCCAGGGGGCCAGGCAGGCCCTGGACCGGATGCTGGCGCTTTAGCTGATGGCCGCCTATGACTTTACGATTGTGGGCAGCGGCATCGCCGGGCTCTATACGGCTCTCATGGCCCGGAAGCTGGGGACGGTGCTCGTTCTCACCAAGGGCAGCATCGATGAATGCAACACCAAGTATGCCCAGGGGGGGATAGCCTCCGCCATCGGCCGGGATGACTCCATGGACCTGCACTATCGGGATACCATTGCCGCCGGGGCCGGCCTCTGTGACCCCGAGGCGGTCCGTATCCTTGTGAGCGAAGGTCCGGACCGTATTGCCGATCTGATAAACCTGGGTGTGGCCTTCGATACCCTGGACGGCGAGGTGGCCCTGGCCCAGGAGGCGGCCCACAGCCACGCCCGCATCCTCCATGCCGGGGGAGATGCCACCGGGGAGCACATCGAGCGCACCCTGAGCCGCAGGATTCGGGCCTCCGATATCGAGCTTCTGGAGCACCGTCTGGTTACGGAGATACGGGTCGAGGACGGCAGGGTGCGGGGGGTGAGTACCCTGGGCCACCGCCGGGGTGTCCCGGAGGAATTCGAGAGCCGCTTTGTTATCCTGGCCTCGGGGGGTGCGGGCCAGCTCTTCAGGATTACGACCAACCCCGATATAGCCACCGGAGACGGCGTCGCCCTGGCGCTCCGGGCCGGCGCTCAGGTGTTAGACATGGAGTTCTTTCAGTTTCACCCCACCGGGCTCCGGATGCCCGGGGTGCCCACCTTCCTCATCTCCGAGGCCATGAGGGGTGAGGGGGGTATCCTTCGGAACGCCGGGGGGGAGCGCTTCATGCTCCGCTATTCCCCCGAGGGGGAGCTGGCCCCCCGGGATGTGGTGGCCCGGAGCATCGTGGACGAGATGAACCGGACCCAAAGCGACCAGGTGTTCCTGGATGTCACTCACCTTCCCGCCGCCACCGTCACCACCCGCTTTCCCCAGATCTACCGCTTCTGCATCGACCACGGCCTGGATATCACCCGGTCTCCCATCCCGGTGGCCCCGGCGGCCCACTACATGATGGGGGGGGTCAGGACCAACGCCTGGGGCGAGACCAGTATCTCCGGGCTGTTCGCCGCCGGCGAGACCTCCTGTACCGGGGTCCACGGGGCCAACAGGCTGGCCAGCAACTCGCTCCTCGAGGTGGTGGTCTTCGCGCGGCGCATCATTCAGAGAGCCGGGGAGATCCAAAACGGGGAGGCGTCCGGGGTGCTGGTCAATAGGGACGGGGAGCTCACCCTTCCCGCCCGCCGGGCCCCGACCCCGGTTCCTCCCCTCACCCGGGAGGGCCTTCAGGACCTTCTCTGGGAGAGGGTGGGTATGGTCCGCTCCCGGGAGTCCCTGGAGGAGGCCGCCATCGACCTGGCCGCCTGGGAGACGGTGGCGGGCCAGCCCCACGACCGGCCCTCTTATGAGCTTAGAAACCTGATCCTCGCCGGCAGGCTCATGGCCGAGGCCGCCCTCCTGAGGGAGGAGAGCCGGGGGGCCCATTTTCGAACCGACTTCCCGGAGCCATCGGCCCGGTGGGAGCGCCACCTCATATTCCAGAATAAAATCTGACGTACAGGAGGTTCCCCATGTTCTCATTAGGACCCGAAATAGAGAGGATTGTCGATGGAGCCCTGGCCGAGGACGTGGGCTGGGGAGACCTGACCACCGAGGCCATGGTGCCCCCCCAGTACCAGGGTAAGGGCTCCCTCCTGGTCAAGGGCCGCGGGGTGCTGGCGGGGATCGAGGTGGCCTTGCTGACCTTCCTCCGCATCGATCCCTCCCTGGCCGTGGAGGTCCTGGTCCCCGATGGGAGCCCGGTGGAGCCTAGCATGGTGGTGGCCACGGTGGGCGGGTCCATGGCCGGCATCCTCAAGGCGGAGAGGACGGCCCTGAACTTCCTGGGCCGCATGAGCGGCATAGCCTCCGCCACCGCCGTCTATGTCCAGGCCGTATCCGGAACTTCGGGCCGGATCATAGATACCCGAAAGACCGTCCCCGGGCTCAGGCTCCTGGACAAGTACGCTGTGCGGATGGGGGGAGGCAAGAACCATCGCCTGCATCTGGGGGACGGGGTCCTCATCAAGGACAATCACCTGGAGGCCCTGGTGGCCCAGGGCGGCGACCTGGCCGACGCCGTCCAGAGGGCTCGGGACAGGTCCTCCCACATGATCAAGGTGGAGGTGGAGGTGGAGAGCCTGGAGCAGGCCCGCGAGGCCCTGGCCTCGGGGGCCGACCTCATCCTCCTGGATAATATGAAGGTGGAGGAGATGCGGGAGGTGGTAAAGGAGCTCCAGGGCAGGGTGCCCACCGAGGCCTCGGGGGGCATCAGGCTGCAAAATGTGCGGGCCATAGCGGAAACGGGGGTTGATTATCTCTCCGTGGGGGCCCTTACCCACTCGGTGCAGGCCCTGGATGTGAGCCTGGACCTGGTGGCCACGGAGTAGGCCTTGCCAGCCGTTAGGGGGGCCGAGCGGTCCCTAATTTTAGGTTAAGAATCCCTGCCCCATCCCGATCTGCAGCATTATCCCCACGCCCAGGCCCATGCTGAGCACCCCCGCGGCCAGCTTTATCCCCGATTGAACGCGCGCGAAGCGGTTCCCGGAGGTGAGGACGAAGGGCAGGCCGATGATCCCGCTGAAGAACATCATCCCCAGGATGGAGCCCAGGCCGAAGACCAGAATATAGACGATCCCCCAAAAGGTGCTGTCGATGGTGCTCAGCACCAGGAGGGTGAGGGCGGCGCTTCCCGCCAGGCCGTGGACGATGCCGATGAGGAAGGGGCGCAGCCCGTGGCGGTGCCGGTGGGCCTCCTCCACGTGGATGTGGAGGTGGCGATGCTCCTCCCGGGGGTGATCGTGCGGGTGGCGGTGCAGCCGCCACTGCCGGGCCCGCGCCACATCCCGAAGCACCAGGGCGCCCAGGACCACCAGCACTATGCCCACGGCGAACTCGGCGCCCTGGGCCACCTTGTAGGGTATGGAGAGCTTGAGCAGGAGGATGGCCAGTCCCGCCAGCAATATGGCAAAGGTGTGTCCTATCCCCCACATCACCCCCACCCTGGCGGCGGAGAGCAGGCGCCGGCTCCGGTTTACCATGGTGCTCACGGCCACGACGTGGTCGGCATCGGAGGCGTGCTCCATCCCCAGGATGAAGCCCAGGAAGAGGATGGCCCAGGGGGAAATCACGGCGCTAAACCCCCTTCGGAGCAGCGTTCGCAGCGGCCGAAGATGGCCAGGTGGCTGAGGTCGGCCCGGAAGCGGTGATGGCGGAGCAGGGAGTCCTTCAGGGGTATCAGCAGGGTCTCATCCATCTCGATCACGGCGCCGCACCCCTCGCAGATCAGGTGATGGTGGTGGCCCTTCTCCCGATAGTGATAGGACAGGTGGCCCTGCCCCAGGTCCGTCTCGGTGATGAGGCCCTGCCCCTTGAGGAGCTCCAGATTGCGATAGACGGTGGAGATATTAAACCCCGGGTACCGGGCCCGCACCCGGCCATAGATATCCTCGGCGCTGATATGGCCCTCGCTGCCCTCCACGGCCTCCAGGACCAGCCTTCGCTGGGGGGTCAGCCG
>JAZFUS010000082.1:0-6885 GCA_036447315.1 Dehalococcoidia bacterium | reverse complement strand
AAAAAAGTGCCCCCAAGGGAATTCGAATCCCTGTTACCGGCTTGAAAGGCCAGCGTCCTAGTCCACTAGACGATGGGGGCGCAAACAAGAGTATAACAAATTCAGGGGTAGACGGCCAGCGCCTCCAGCCCGGTCGTCTCGGGGAAGCCCAGCATCAGGTTCATGTTCTGTATGGCCTGCCCCGCCGCTCCCTTTACCAGGTTGTCCAGACAGCTCACTATCACCAGCTTGCCCGTCCTCAAGTCCACGGTGGGATATATGAGGCAGAGGTTGCTGCCCCAGGTCTGCTTCGTCTGGGGCGGGGCATCTACCACTTTGACAAAGGGCTCGCCCAGGTAGAACTTCCTGTAAAGCGCCCTCAGCTCCTCCCTGCCCTTCTCGCCCGGGGCCAGTCCGCCCTCCCGGGGCCGGGCATAACAGGTGCTGAATATCCCCCGGGTCATGGGCGCCAGATGGGGCACAAAGGTTATCGAAAGCTCCGCCCCCGGGCCCAGGGCCCCCAGCTCCTGCTCGATCTCGGGCAGATGGCGGTGCCCCTCCAGGCTGTAGGCGGAGAAATTCTCGTTGACCTCCGAGTAATGGGTGCCCAAACCCAGGGTCCTCCCGGCCCCGGAGACCCCCGATTTGGCGTCGATGATTATGTCGGGTCCGATCAGCCCCTCCCTGACCACCGGGGCCAGGGCCAGGATGGCCGAGGTGGGATAGCAGCCGGGATTGGCCACCAGGCTGGAGGCCGCTATCTCCTTCCGCCTCAGCTCCGGGAGGCCGTACACGGCCTCGCTCAGCAGCTCCGGGGCGGGGTGAGTGTAATCGTACCATAGCTCGTAGTCGCCCTGTTTCTTGAGCCGGAGGTCGGCACTTATGTCAACCACCTTGACCCCCTGGCGGACTATGGGCAAAAGTGCCTCGACGCTGGCCTTGTGGGGCAGGGCGGAGAAGGCCAGGTCAACCTCTCCCAGCTCGCCCTCTACCTTCAACGGGATATCGGCCAGGTGGGGGAAGACCTGGGCCAGGTCCTGCCCCACGGCCCCACGGCCGGTGACGGATACCAGCTCCACCTGAGGGTGGTGGTGGAGGAGGCGCGCCAGCTCCACCCCGCCATAGCCGGTTACATTTATGATCCCTACCCTGGCCATCAGTCCTCTCTCTCCACGATCATCGACACGGCCTCGCCCCCACCCAGGCACACCGAGGCCATTCCCAGCCCGGCACCCCGGTCCCGGAGGATGTGGAGCAGGGTGACCATCACCCGGGTGCCGGAGCAGCCCACGGGATGGCCCATGGCCACCGCCCCGCCCCTCACATTTACCTTGGCCTCGTCGATGTCCAGCTCCTTCATGACGGCGATGGTGGAGGCGGCAAAGGCCTCGTTTATCTCGTGAAAAGCGATGTCCTTTTCCGCCAGGCCCGCCCTTTTCAGGACCTTGGGAATCGAGTTTATGGGGGCGGCGGTGGGGATCATGACGTCGATGCCCGCCGCGCCATGGGCCACGATCCGGGCCAGGGGTTTCAAGCCTCTGGCCTTGGCGACCTCCCGCGACATGACCATTACCCCCGCGGCGCCGCTGCTAATTTTTGAGGAGTTGCCGGCGGTGATAGTGCCATCGGGCTTGAAGGCGGGGGCCAGTTTAGCCAGGGACTCCATGCTGGTCTGCCTCTGGGGGATTTCATCCATGTCGAAGGAGAGAGCGGGGCCCTTTCTCTGGGGTACATCCACGGGCACGACCTCGTCCCTGAACTCGCCCTCGGACCAGGCCCGGGCGGCCCTCTGGTAGGACTGGACGGTGAACCGGTCCTGGTCCTCCCGGGAGACCTGGAACCTGTCGGCCACGTTCTCCGTGGCAAACCCCATGTGGAAGTCGTTCAGGATGTCCCACAGGCCGTCATGGATCATGCCATCCACCAGCTTCCCATCCCAGATGCGGAGGCCATCCCGGGCCTTGGGCAGGTAGTACGGGGCCTGGTACATGTTCTCCATGCCCCCGGCGAACACGATATCGGCATCGCCCATCTTGATGGCCTGGTCGGCCAGCATAATGGCCTTCAGACCCGAACCGCATACCTTGTTGATGGTCAGGGCCGCCACCTCCACCGGCAAACCCGCCATGAGCATGGCCTGGCGGGCGGGGTTCTGGCCCAGGCCCGCGGGGAGGACATTCCCCATGATGACCTCGTCCACCTCCTCCTTGCCCACGGAGGCCCGCTTCAAGGCCTCCAGCATCACCGTTTTCCCCAGCTCCAGGGGTGAGACATCCTTGAGGCCTCCGCCAAAATCATCTATGGGTGTCCTGGTCGCGCTAACAATAACCGTGCCTTTCATCTGCCTATCCCTCCTTGCTTTGAATGGACCCGCCGGCCACCAGCTCCCGGCTCCCGGCGAGAAAATAGGGGCAGCCCTCATGCAGGGGACACCGGGGGCACAGGGGACGGGCCGCCCTGCATAGAATCCGCCCATGCTCTATGAGAAGAACGTGAAAACGATAGATATCCCCACCTGGCACCATGCCCTCCAGGATGTCGTGGGCCTCCTCCCGGGAGACACGGGCATCTATGAGGCCCAGCCTCATGGCCACCCGGTGGACGTGGGTATCCACCGGCAGCACCGGCCTCCCCAGGGAGAAAAGAAGCACGCAGGCGACCGTCTTGGGGCCCACGCCGGGGAGGTCCCGAAGCCAGGCCTTGGCCTCCGCCAGGGGCATACCGCTCAAGAATTCCAGGTCCAGGGAGCCCCGGCTCGCCTGAATCCGCTTCAAAATAAGCACGATGCGCTCCGCCTTTATCCGGGACAGGCCCCCGGACCGTATGGCAGCCGATATCCCCTCCACGGGCGCCCTGGCGACATCCTCCCAGCGGGGAAAGGCCTCCCGCAGGTTCCGGAAGGCGGGCCGGGAGTTCTTGTCCGAGGTGTTCTGAGAGAGGACCGTCATCACCAGCTCGGAGAGGGGGTCCTGGTGGAAGTCATGGACGGGGGGGGCACCGTATTCGGTTTCCAGCAGTCCCACGATATCGGACACGCTCCAGGTCATTTACACGTCCCTCAGGTGGCAGGTATCGTTGATCATCAGCGCCACCGGCGGCTGTGTTTCGCGGGTCTCGAAGAGGCTCATGGCGCACACATCCTGCTCGATCTTCCAGAAAAAGGAGGCATCCATGCCCAGGAGGTGCAGGGCCGCCACCTTGCACACCACCCGGTGGCCCACCAGGGCTATGGCCTCCCCGGGGTGGCCGGCGATGACCTCGTCCACAGCCCCGGCCACCCGGTCATAGACCGCCTGAAGGCTCTCCCCCTGGGGAAACCGCACCTTGTGGGGGCTATCGAGCCAGAGTTTATACAGCTCGCCGTCCTTCCGGGCGGCCTCCTCGGGGGCAAGGCCCTCCCATTCCCCGAAGTCGATATCTATAAGTCCCTCCAGGGGCCGGACCTCGAACCCCAGGGGCCGGGCCAGTATCTCCGCGGTCCGCAGGGCCCGCCGCAGGGGGCTGGAGTAGACGGCCGCCACATTGTACCGGGGTACCCACCGGGCGGCGGCCTCCGCCTGCCCCACGCCGACCTCGTCCAGGTCCAGGTCAGCCCTTCCCCGGAACCGGTCCCCCTGATTCCAGGCCGTCCGGCCATGGCGGACCAGAAGAATTTGCGTCATGCCTCCCGCTCCCTGTGTTCGAAATCACCCATCTCATCCTCCCTGAGGGTGTGGACGATATTCTGAATCTCACTGAAGCTCAGCCCGTAGCGGCGCATGGTATGGCTTATCATCTCGAGACCGGCCTCGAACTCGGGGCTTACCAGCTCCGAGATATTCAGCTTCCCCAGAATCTCAGCCTCCGATTCCCGGTGGACCCGGGCCACTATGTCCAGTCCGGGCCTCATCTTGACGGCATTGGTGGCCGCTCCTATGATGGCCAGGGGGTCGGGGAAGCTGAGCACCAGGACCCGGGCCTGGGTGATCAGGGCCCGGGAGAGGACCAACCGGTTGCTGGCATCACCGTAGATGACCGGCACCCCTCGTTCCCGGAGATCCGAAATCACCTGGGGGTTGAGGTCGATAACCACGTATGGTATGTGATGGTCCTCCAGCACCCGGCTCAGGTACTTTCCCACCCGGCCGTGCCCGCATATCACCACATGGTTGTGAAGGTCAATTTCCTGTTCCCTCAGTATAGATTGCCCGGTAGCGGTTAGCAAGTGCGACAGCCTCCCTATCCTCTCCAGCCGGCTGTAGAGGGCCGTGGCCAGGCTCATGGCCGGGGGTGTTATCAGGATAGTGATCAGGGCGCAGGCCAGGGTCAGGGAATAGAGGTACTCCGAGATCACCCCGGTGTCCAGGCCGGCCTGGGCCAGGACGAAACTGAACTCCCCGATCTGAATCAGCCCCACCCCCACAAATAATCCCGTTTTCAGGCTGTATCCCATTACACGGGAAAGCCCGAACAGGATGAAAAACTTCCCCAGGACTATGGACCCGGTGATAAACAGGACCACGGGCCAATTATCGAATATGAACCCAGGGTCGGTGAGCATGCCCAGGGAGACAAAGAACAGGGCGGCAAAGGTGTCCCGGAGAGGGATGATATCGGCCATGGCCTGGTGGACAAATTGGGACTGTCCCACCATCAGACCGGCTACGAAGGCGCCAAAGGCCAGGGAAAGCCCGAAGACCTCGGTGCCCACGGCGGCCCCCAGCCCCAGGGTGATGATGGCCAGGAGGAAAAGCTCCCGGGACCGGAGCTCCGCTGTCCTCCTGAGCAGCCGGGGGAGCCCCCAGCGGCCGATGACCACTATGGCCCCCAGGAAGAGGACGGCCATCAGGGTAGCCCTTCCCAGGCCCTCCCCAAAGCCCTCCCCCTGTCCCAGGGTGGGCAGGATCACCATCATGGGCACCACGCTCAGGTCCTGCACCAGCAGGACCCCAACCATGATCCGGCCGTGGACCGTGTCCAACTCCCCACGCTCGGCCAGGCTCTTCAACACGATCATGGTGGAGCTCAAGGAGATAAGAAATCCGAAGAAAATGGCCTCGGTCAACGACCACTGGAGAAGGAACCTGCCCAGGACAAAACCCAGAAGGGCGGTGGCCAGTATCTGGGCCAACCCTCCCCCCACACCCATCCTGCCCACCCGTTTCAGGTCGCCCAGAGAGAACTCCATCCCCAGGGCGAACATGAGGAGCACCACCCCGATGGTGGCCAGGGTCTTGACAGCCTCCACGTCCTGGATCCAGCCCAGGGCGAAGGGCCCGATGGCAATGCCCCCCAGAAGATAGCCCAGCAGTATGGGCTGCCTCAGGTGATGGGTGAGCATACCACCGATCAGAGCAGCCACAAGGACGATAACCAGATCAGCCATATTTCTGCCCCATAGTTTAGCACAGGTTCAGTCTTAAGCCTAGAGGTAGCCCTTTCGCCGGGCCGGGGAGCAATGGTATAATGCGGGCCGGGTCCGCCGGGGAGGAGGCCCTGCTTTTTATGGAAAAACTGATATCGGGAGCCAGAAACATCGGCCTCGCCCTGACCCCCCGGCAACTGGAGCAATTCCTGGTCTATTACCGGGAGCTGGTCGCATGGAACCGGCGCGTAAACCTGACCGCGATCGCGGGGTATGAGGCGGTCCAGACCAGGCACTTCCTGGACTCCCTCACCGTGTCCCTGGCGCTCCCCGAGATTGGGGGCCAGGGGGCCTTGCATCTCCTGGACCTGGGCACCGGGGCGGGGATGCCGGGGGTCCCCCTCAAGATACTGCGCCCGGATATAGAGCTGGTACTCCTGGACTCCGTAGCCAAGAAAACGGCCTTTCTCCAACACCTGGTCGGCTGCCTGGGCCTGGAGGGGGTGGAAGTAGTCACGGGCCGGGCGGAGGAGTTGGGTAACCTGCCCCAATATCGGGAGGCTTTCGATGCCGTCACATCGCGGGCCGTGGCCCGTCTGCCCGCCCTGGCCGAGCTGGGCCTTCCCCTCTGCCGGATAGGGGGCCTGCTCATAGCCCAGAAAAAGGGGGATATCGACGAGGAGATAGAGCGGGCCTCCCGGGCCATAGCTGTCCTGGGCGGCACCCTGCGGGAGGTCAAGAAGGTATATCTGGAGGAGCTGGGGGAGGAGCGGTCGCTGGTGGTCATCGAAAAAATCTCGCCCACCCCGCCGGGCTATCCCCGCCGCCCGGGGCTGCCCGCCCGGCGTCCCCTTCTGTCTCCCAAAAGGGCCCAACCGGACCAAAATATCTAAGCGCAGAGCCGCTGTTTATGGTATAATTATCATGGCCCGTTTGGCCGGTTGTTTCTCCGTGCCATACAGGCTTTCTCGAAAGTAGGTGCAATGGCCAATATTTACACCCTCAAAGACGGTATCGAAGACAAGGCGCTCTTGGGCAACAAAGGAGCAAATCTGGTAATCCTGACCCGCCTGGGGCACCAAGTCCCGCCGGGTTTTGTGCTCTCTCTGGAGGCCTACAGGAGCTTCCGGCAGAGCCGGCAGTTACCGGGTGAAGAGATAGACAGGGCGCTCTCCTCTCTGGAGGAGAGCGCGGGGAAGAAGCTGGGCAAGGGCCTTAAAGTGTCTGTCCGCTCGTCGGCGCCCGTATCTATGCCGGGGATGATGGACACAGTGCTCAATATCGATGACAAAGATGCCCTGCTGACGGCGGCCCGACAGATTTTTGAGTCCTGGGACAACCCCCGGGCGGTGGAGTATCGCTCCCTCAACAATATCCCGCCCGACCTGGGCACCGCCGCCGTGGTCCAGGCCATGGTGTTTGGCAACCTGGACCAGAATTCGGGGACCGGGGTCGTGTTCACCAGGAACCCCAGCACGGGGGAACCGGGCCTGTTCGGCGAGTACCTCATGCAGGCCCAGGGTGAGGACCTGGTATCGGGAGAAAAAACACCCACCCCCATC
>JAZFUS010000081.1:0-12035 GCA_036447315.1 Dehalococcoidia bacterium | reverse complement strand
CCACGCCATCGGCGGTCACCCGGCCGATAATGTCGCAGCGCAGCCCCCAGTGTTCCAGGAGGCCCTTCACCTGTCCCTGGCACCCCTCCTTCACCACCACCAGCATCCGCTCCTGGGACTCCGAGAGCATGACCTCATAGGGGGTCATGCCCTCCTCACGCCGGGGGACCCTGGCCACATCTATGTCCAACCCGCTCCCGGCCCGGTAAGCCGACTCCACCGCCGCGCTGGTGAGCCCCGCCGCCCCCAGGTCCTGCATACCCACGATCCAGTCGGTCTCCGCCAGCTGGAGGCAGGCCTCCATGAGGAGCTTCTCCAGGAAGGGGTTGCCCACCTGGACCGCGGAGCGCATCTCCTTCGTTGCCTCGAAGGTACGGGAGGCCAGGCCAGAGGCCCCATGAATGCCATCCCGGCCGGTATCGGCCCCCACCAGCATCAGCAGGTTGCCCGCACCGCCGGCCTGAGACCGGACCAGTTTTTTGGTCTCGGCGATACCCAGACAGAAGGCATTGACCAGGGGGTTCTCCGAATAGGCGCTGGAGAAAAAGACCTCGCCACCCACATCGGGTATGCCCAGGCAGTTGCCATACCCGGCAATTCCCCCCACCACCCCGTTGAAAAGATGGCGGTTTCGAGCCTCCCCCAGGGGGCCGAAACGCAACGAGTTCATGAGGGCGATAGGGCGGGCTCCCATGGTAAAGATATCCCGGACGATACCCCCCACCCCGGTGGCCGCTCCCTGGTAGGGCTCGATGGCCGAGGGGTGGTTGTGGGACTCCATCTTCATCACGATGGATAGCCCCCCACCGATATCCACGGCGCCGGCGTTCTCCTCGCCGCTCTCGATGAGGACCCGCCGCGATGAGGTGGGGAACATCCCCAGCAGGGGCCTGGAGTGCTTGTAGCCGCAGTGCTCGCTCCACAGGGAGCCGAACAGGCCCAGCTCCAGCCCGTTGGGCTCCCGGCCCAGCTTCTGGACTATGAGGGAATATTCCTCCTCGGAAAGGGCAAGATCATCCAGGGCTTCCTTGGTCACAGGCATCTGTTTCCCTCACCCCCTGTATCCCTTATCTTCCACGGGGAAGTGGTTAATTAAATCCAGGGGACACCCCTGGCACCCCGGCAGGGGGCACCCTGCACCCCTGTTTTATTGCCACCCTAGCCATCTTGACAACCAGTAAGTCAGGGCATATGCCACCAAAGCGGTTATGGCAGCGACTATTACGGTTTTAACATCGCCCTTGAAGAAATCATATGCTCTGCCATACCAGCTACGAATAAGAAAGTGCCCTCGGTCAATGCCTGTTGGAAGCAGCTCATAGTTGACGTCGAACCCACCCGATCCCGCAACTTCCACAGGAATCGATTCTGCGAGCGTGAAACCAAATTCGGGATACTTCGGGTCTGGGTAGGTATATACACACCGCATCCAATTTCTTCGCCTCGCAATTGTTAAGGCATCACCTATCCGTGCGAGAGGCAAACCTTCAAAAAGGTTTCTCTCTCCCAACAAAATGCTTCCTGTGTCTCGCCATTGGCGATATAGTCTTCTAACCACCTCATCGGGCAGGTCACTAGGGCTAAATAGTTGAGACTTACCAAATGGCCAAAATGGACTCAAAATCAGCCTCCTGTCGGGAGCACCCCGCACCCCTGAACTAACGCCTGCTCAACCTCAAAGCCCCGGCCTCGATAATCGACTCCCAGAGCAGGTTGCCGTCGGTGCCCCCCAGCAGCTCCTCCCCGGCCCGCTCCGGGTGGGGCATCATCCCCAGGACGTTGCCCTCCCGGTTCACAACCCCCGCGATATTCTGCAAGGACCCGTTGGGATTGGCCTCGCCGGTGATCCCACCGCCCCCGTCGCAGTAGCGGAAGGCCACCCGGCCCTCGGCCTCGAGCCCGGCCAGGGTAGCCTCATCGGCGAAGTAGCTTCCCTCATGGTGGGAAACGGGGATGCGGATGACCTGCCCCTTCCGGCACCGGGAGGTAAAGGGAAGGGAGCTGTTCTCCACCCGCAGGTGGACCCACTGGCAGCGGTACTGGAGATGGGAGTTCATCATCAGGGCGCCGGGGAGAAGCCCGGCCTCGCACAGGATCTGAAAGCCGTTGCAGATGCCGAAGACCAGCCCACCCCGCTGGGCAAACCGGGCCACCTCGGCCATGATGGCGGAGAAGCGGGCGATGGCCCCGGGCCGGAGATAGTCCCCGTAGGAGAAACCCCCGGGGAGGACAACGCAGTCAAAGCCGGAGAGGTCGGTCTCCCCGTGCCAGATATATTCCACCCTCTGCCCCAGGACATCCCCCAGGACATAAAAACAATCCCGGTCACTCCACGTACCGGGAAAGACAATCACCCCGAACCTCACGGGGTTCCCACCAAAGAGGACCGAGATACCAAATCTATGGGGCCGAACCTCCCCTCGCGGTGAAAAAGTTGGGTAATGCGGTCTTCCGGGTCCGGCTTACTGGCCCAGCAGCTCGGTGACCACCTCATTGATCTGCCGCCCGTCGGCCTTCCCCTTTAACTCGGCGATGACCCGGGGCATGACCTTGCCTTTGTCCCGGGGCCCTTCCGCCCCCACCTGAGATATGACCTCCCGGACAGTGCTCACGATCTCCTCCCGGGACACCTGTTCGGGCAGATATGCCTGGAGGACCACAACCTCCGCCTCCTCCCGGGCCTGCAGTTCGGGCCGGTTCCCCTGGCGGAAGACATCGATACTCTCCTGCCTGGTCCTCACCTGCTTGGCAATCACCCCCAGGATATCGGAGTCCTCCAGGGAGCCGCCCCGATCGATCTCGGCATTCTTGATGGCGGCCACGGTCATGCGAAGGCAGTCACGCCGGGTGACATCGCCGCTCTTCATGGCGCCCTTGAGGTCCTCCATCAACTTATCTTTCAGGCCCATATCCGCCTCAAGCTATGTTTGTATATACAAAGAGGAATAATTTCAACTAACGACCGGAGGCGCTGCGTAAAGCGCTGCGGGCACTGGTGCGGGCGCTCTTGCGGCGTTTGGCCGCCATCTTTTTCTTACGCTTCACACTGGGTTTTTCAAAATACTGCCGGCGCCGCACCTCGGAGAGGGTGCCGTCCTGCTGCACCCTCTTGTTGAACCGTTTGAGCATGCCATCGAAGCTCTCGTTTTGACCAGCGATTACATCAGACAAATGCCATCAGCCTCCCTTCTCCCAAAGCCTTAAGCCGATTTCCCAGCGTTCCAGTCTCCTATTTTACTCGCTGAGAGGCCAACTGTCAACGATTTCGAGCGCAGCGACCGCCTCATCTATCCTTCACGAGAAGGACCAAAACATCGGGCACGGCGATTGACTTTGCCGTAACGGGGTAGTAAACTGGGCCCGACTTCCTTAATCGAAGCTCCGATATCCGGCGGCAGAGGGAGGTCAATTCGGGCGACAATCTGGTCCAATTACCGGTAAGGGGGTGAGATCCTTGGCTGAAAAGTTTGAGGAAAAGTATGCCCGGTCCAAAGAGATTTACCAGCGCATCAGGTGTATGAGGTGTACCAACAGGATCGGCCTGGAGCAGGGCCAAAAGGAGGCCACCTGCCCCGAATGCGGCCTGAGCTGGGTGATCACCTGGGTAACCCCGGAGATACCCATGGTCCTCCGGCGCGTCATGCCCAAAGAAAGTTAGCCGTCCCGCGGGGATTCCCGCTTAACAGAAAGGAACATGGGTGATGAACCAAATCGGGTATATAGACCTGGGCGCCAGGGAGACATCGACCGCACAGATCCCCGAGGAAATGCTCAGAAAATATCTGGGAGGCCGGGGCCTGGGCGCCTACCTCCTCTATAACCACGTACCCAAGGGTATCGACCCCTTGAGCCCGGAGAATGCCCTCATCTTCTCCTCCGGCTTCCTGAGCGGGGTATTCGCCTCCGGCTACGGCCGCCTACACATCACCGGCAAGTCCCCCGATACCGGCATCTACGGCGATTCCAATATCGGGGGCGACATGGCCGCGGAGCTGAAGTATGCCGGTTTCCAGAACCTGGTGATCAAGGGTAAGTCCGACCGGCCCACGTATATATATGTTCACGACGGCGATATCGAGGTCCGGGATGCCTCCCACCTCTGGGGGATGGATACCTATGAGACTCAGCTCCGGCTATGGGACGATCTCCAGGACCCCGATGCCAAGATCGCCTGCATCGGGCAAGCCGGGGAGAGGCTGGTACGCTTCGCCTGCATCCGGAGCTGGATGAAACGGGCGGCGGGCAGGACCGGGCAGGGCTGCCTCATGGGCTCCAAGAACCTCAAGGCCGTGGTTGTCCGGGGCACCGGGGGGATGCCGGTGGCCCACCCCGAGAAGCTTCTTCAGACCGCCAAGGCCCAGTATGAGTTCGCCCGGAAGACCAAGATCTTCCAGATCAACTCCCGCTGGAGCAACCTCTTCGCCTGGGTGGTCAACAACGAGCGGGAAGGGATCGTGGTCCGCAATCACCAGGCGAATTTCTACCCCGAGGGCTACGGCCACCTGGACGTGGACATTTTCCTGGATAAATACAGCGAGAAGATGCTGGCCTGCCACTCCTGCGCCATGCACTGCCAGCACCGCTACAAGATCAAAGAGGGGCCCTACGCCGGCACCGAGGGCGAGGGGCCGGAGTGGATCGTGCCCCTGCTCTATGGCGCCTTCATCGGCAACGTCGACTACGATGTGGCCCTATACTCCCTGGAACTGCTGAACCAATATGGCGTGGATGCCGCCACCGCCGGCCTCTACATCGGCTGGCTGATGCACTGCTGGCAGGAGGGGCTGATTACCGAGAAGGACACCGGAGGCCTCAACCTGGAGTGGGGGAACCGGGAGGCGATCATAGGGCTTATCAAGCAGATGGCCTTTAAGGAGGGTCTGGGGGGCATGGTCACCGACGGCTCCGACGAGGCCATCAGGAGGCTGGGGCCGGAGACCGCCCAGTACCTCTACCGCTGCGGCAAGGGGCTTACCCAGGAGCCAGGAAATGACCGGATGCTCCGCGCCACGCCCCTGGGCAACGTGACCTCGAACCGGGGCAACGACCACCTCCGGGGTCGGGTCAACCTGGAGTTCATGAATCTTCCCGCCGAGGTCCTTCAGAATATTTTCGGCCGGCCCGTCAACCCCGAGCCCACCGCCTGGGACACCAAGGCCTGGATGGCCACCTGGCAGCAGTACTTGAACACCATGTCCGACGCCACGGGGCTGTGCAAGTTCTGGACCCAGTGGTTCGCCCCCGATATGTGGGGCTTCAAGCAGCCCACCGAGGTCATCAATGCCGTCACCGGCTGGGACATGACCCCGGAGGAGCTCATGGAGACGTCGGAGAGGATATGGAACATGGAGAAGATGTTCAACCATCGGGAGGGGGTGGGCAGAGAGGGCGATAAGCCCCCCCATATCTTCTTCGAGCCGGTCAAGGAGGGGGCCCGGAAGGGCCTGCGGCTGGAGCCGGACAAGTGGGAGGCGCTCCTGGACGAATACTACGAGCTCCACGGCTGGGACAAGGAGGGGACGCCCCAGCCCGAGACCCTGAAAAGGCTGGGCCTGGACCAGGAGCCTTCCCATCGGCTATAGGGCCGGCTATAGGGCGGCCCGCCGGGAATCCTGGGGTACATTGTGCGGAACTGAATACGGATAGAGAAAACGGTTCGGGTTCGCTTAACGAGGGAGGGACCTATGAGGCCGCCGCGTGAGGTAGACAAGCCAACCTATGAGATCGTAGGCCCCGTGGAGCGCTATGACCAGCGGGACCACCCCACCGCCCGTTTTGGCCTGGTGCCGGGCGGTCCCGACTACGAGGAATACTACTCCAGGCACCCCGAGTTTCGGGAATGGGATGATGAGAACCGCCGCCTCCGGTCCCATGCCTTGAGCAGTAACCGGAAAAAGGACCCCGTCAACTCGCGGTTCGGCGAGGCGGCATTCCTGGGCCGGAGGCTGTTGGGGACCCGGGATATCGTGGGCGGTGCCCCCTCCCTTACGGGGCAGGTGGGGCAGGTGGAGCGGGTCGATGTGGACCCCGGGGAGATGTCGGCGAAACTGAAGGCCTTCGGCCGCTATCTGGGTGCGGGCAGGGTCCGGATCACGGAGCTGAACCAGGACTGGGTGTATACCAACTTCGCCTATCCCTATACCTCAGCCGAGTCCTATGGCGCCCCCGTGGAGCTGGACTACAGGTATGTGGTCTGTATGGCTATCCCCCAGGACCGGGACATGATACTCAATGGCTTTGGCATAGCTTCCAATGTGGAGGGGGGCTGGAATTACTCCAACGGGTCTCTCATGTCGGTCACGGTGGCCCACTTTATCCGCTCGCTGGGATGGCCGGCCAGGGCCCTACCCCCCGACAACTCGCCCTATCTGGTGGTCCCCACCTTTGTGGATGCGGGTATCGGTGAGCAGGGCCGAAGTGTCCATGTGGTAACCAAGGAGTTCGGCAGCAATTTCCGCCCCGGGGCGGTGGCCACCGATATGCCCCTGGAGATCGATCGACCTGTGGACTTCGGACTCCAGGATTTCTGTGAGAAGTGCCTGGTATGCGCTGAGACCTGCCCGCCGGGCGCTATCTCCAGGGAGGGCAAGCAGGTGATCAGGGGTGTGAGGAGATGGCACTTCGATAACAATAAGTGCCGCCGCTTCTGGGACAGCATCGGCGGTTCCTGCGGCATCTGCCAGGCGGTATGTCCGTGGAGCCACCCCGACAACTGGTTCCATAATACGGTACGAGAGCTGTCGGAGAGCCTGCCCTTCTTCCGGAAATTGGCTGTGCTGGGCGAGAAGGCTGTCTACGGGAAGAAATTCACCCCCCGCCCGCTGCCGGAATGGATGGAGACCAGGGGCGTCCGCCGGGACGGTACCCATTAGCCCAAGCCCGCTCCACCAGCACGATTGAGACTCCGCCCGGGGCCGAGGAGGGTTCGCCTGGCCTGAAAGCGGCCCTGGGTCTCCTATGCCCGGGGCGCCGCCCCCAGGGGCTGGCGCTGGACCAGCAGGATCAGGGGGCCGGTAACCATCAAAAAGGCGGCCAGGATGAGATATGCGGTCCGGTAGTCTCCGGTGAGGTCGAACATCCGGCCGACGAACACCGGGCTCAGGAAGCTGATCATGGTCGAGATGCCAAAGGAAAACCCCTGGATGGTGCCCGTAGCCTTCCGGCCAAAATGCTCCACGACGATGGCGTTCCGCAGGGGAATCGAGCCTCCCCACCCCAGGCCGAAGGCCACTCCGTAGACCATGACCTGCCCCAGGCTGTGGGCGGTAGCCAGGCTCAACAGGGCTATGATCTGCACGCCGATTACACCCGCTATCAGGTACCTTTTGTCCGCGATGTCTCCCAGCCACCCCATGACCGCCCTGCCGGTCACGCTGGCAATGCCGGAGATGCTCAGCACCCAGGCGGCGGTGGCCACGCTGATGTCCAGTTGCAGCAGGAATGGAATATGAAAGGTGACCACGGCGTTGGCCATGGCGAAGGTCGCCGTGAATACCAGGGTAATGAACCAGAAGTCCCGCTGGCGCAGGGCCCGGCCGATGGTGTATTCGCCGTCCCCCACCCCACGAAGCTGCCCATCCCGTACCTCTTCCGGGGTTGCCGGCTCGCCGGTCCCCTCCGCCCCGTAGGGCCGCTGCCCCATGTCCTCGGGCCGGTCACGGACGACGAAGGTCAGGGGCACGCAGATGGCCAGCACCGCTAAACCGAGGATAAAGCTGGCCCGGCGCCAGCCAAAGTCCGTCACCAGCCACACCACCGCCGGCAGCAGAATGCTGCCGGCGCCGGTGCCCACAGCCAGCAGACCCAGGGCCAGAGAGACCCTCTTTCGGAACCAGCGGGCCACGGCCACTACGCTGACCACGCTGAACACAGGCGTCCACCCCAGGGCCATCAGGAAAAAGGTCAGGTAGAAGGTCGGCAGGGAGTTTATCCGGCTGAACAGCAAAAAGCCGATGCCCGCGGTCAACATGCCGAAAAAGAGCAGCCTCCGCGGCCCGTATCGGTCAACCAGGACCCCGAATAGCGGCGCGGCCAGGCCCGATTCAAGGCTGCGAATGCCAAAAGCCAACCCGATGGCCGCCTGGCTCCACTTGAACTCTTCCGCCAGGGATACAAAAAAGGCGCTCATGCCGTAGGCAAAGGTGCCTCCGGCAAATAACGCCATGGTTGAGCAGGCACCGACTACCCACCAGCCGTAGAACGGACGGTGCCGTGGTTTGTCGTCTGGGGTTGAAATACTTTGAGTCCTCTCGACCCTATTATAGCGGTTTCCCGCTTATAAAACAGCAGGGGCCGGGGGATGTTGTCAGGTCGCCATGCATCGGGTAGGATGATGGGGAACATTCGGACCCGGGCCAGCCGGTGGCTGCCGGGCAGCGGTGGAGTCTCCGGAGCACCGTTGAAAGGAGAAAAAAGTGGCCGGTCCCTTGGAAGGTATCAAAATATTGGACCTGAGCTGGGTGCTATCGGGGCCATATGCGACCATGGTCCTGAGTGACCTGGGAGCCGAGGTAATCAAGGTCGAAAGGCCCCAGGGAGGGGATATGGCCCGGGGCAATGGCCCATTTATCGGCGGGGAGAGCTCGTATTTTATCAGTCTCAACCGGGGAAAGAAAAGCACCACTTTAAACTTGACCACGGAGCGGGGCAGGGAGCTGTTTCTGGACCTGGTGGAGCAGGTCGATGTGGTGGTCCAGAATTTCGTGCCTGGCACCATGAAAAGGCTGGGCCTGGATTACGAGGTGCTGAGGGAGCGCAATCCGCGCATAATCTACGGCGCTATCTCCGGATTCGGCCAGACCGGTCCCTACGCCGAAAGGTCGGCCCTGGACGTTATCGTGCAGGGGATGGGGGGCATCATGAGCATCACCGGCGAGCCGGGCCGGCCCCCCGTCAGGCCCGGGGCATCCTATGGCGACATAACCGCGGGCCTGTTCGCCGCCATAGGGATTCTCGCCGCCATATGCGAGAGGAACCGCAGCGGCAAGGGCCAGATGATCGACATCGGTATGATGGACTGCCAGGTGGCGGTGCTGGAGAATGCCTTTGCCCGGTTCTTCGCCACCGGCGAGGTGCCCGGCCCTCTGGGGACCAGGCACCCGGTGTTCACCCCCTTCCAGGCTTTCCAGACCAGCGATGGGTACATCGTGGTGGCCATGGTGGGGGGCGTGTCCAACCAGTGGCCCCTGTTTTGCTCGGCCATCGACAGGCTGGAGCTCATGGACGACGAGAGGTATCAAACGGGATGGGACCGCACTCAGCACTACAGCGAGCTGGAGCCGGTCTTGAGCGAGGCGATGAGGAGTAAGACCACGGAGCAATGGCTCAAGGAACTCTCTGAGCTGGGGATACCCTGCGGACCCGTCAACAGCATCGATCAGGTGGCCGCGGACCCCCAGGTGAGCGCCCGCCGGATGATCGCGGAGGTGCCCCACCCGCGGCTGGGCAGGGTCAAGGTGGTGAATACCCCGGTCAAGCTGTCTCGCACGCCCGGAGGGGTGGAGGGGGCCTGCCCCGACCTGGGGGAGAACACGGAACAGGTGTTCGGGGACATGCTGGGGATGAGCCCCGAACAGGTGGAGGCCCTCAGACAGGAAGGGATTATTTAGCCGGAATCTTTTGGCCCTCGGGCCCCCCGGACACCCAGGGCAAAACCCTGTTTGACCCGCCCGCCCGCCCAGGATATTTTTTAGGGGTGTCCCCCCAAACCCCTGCTTACGTGGGGTTGTTGGCCATTTTCAACCGCAACCGCATGTCGGAATGTTTCTGCCGGGGAGAACCGGGTCCAACGGCGCTTGTCTGTCCCGCCCACCCGCTTAAGGAGTTATTTTGGGGGGTGTCCCCCAGACCCCCGCTTACGCGGGGTTAGGGTTCATGGCTACATGTATCTGATGGCGACGGAACGGGTGCTTATCTCAGCCTTCGGGCTTCATGAAGGCGAGGTCCACGTCCTCCAGAGACAGGGCCATCTCGTCACGATGCTTGGATAGCACTGTGTTCTTCAGCCAATGCCCGTTGTCTTCGTCCGGATAGTCCGATCTGTAGTGGGCGCCCCTGCTCTCCGTCCTTTGCAGCGCCGCCCGGCATATCATTTCGGAGACGGTCAGCATGGATTCCAAGCTCAGGGCTCCGGCAAGCCGGCGATGGTCACGGACATCCGCGTGCTGAAGCCTCTGCCCGCAGGTGGCGATCACCTTCAAGGCCTCCCGGAGGCTCTCCTCACTCCTGATTATCCCGGCCCTTTGCCACATGGTTTCCTTTAACAGGGTTTGAATATCGTTGATCTTCTCATTTCCACCGGGGGAGCCAAACCCTTCGAGCCTTTTTATTTCGGCCGCGAGTTCGCCCTTATCAAGAAGTGCAGGTTCAGCCCGCTGTGCCCGCTCCGCCGCCCTGCCCCCGGCAATAGAGCCGGCAACATAGATCTCGATCATGGCGTTTCCCGCCAGCCTGTTGGCGCCGTGAACTCCGGCCGCAGCCTCACCCGCGGCGAAAAGACCGTCCAGCGCCGTTTCACAGTCCTCGTTTATTTTGATTCCCCCCATACAGAACAGGGCCGCCGGCGCAACACGGAAAATGCCCCTCTCCGGAGGGATTCCCGCTGATCCTGATTTTCGCAGGCGTTGCCAGGTGTCCGCGGAAACGTCCGTGCAGTCCACCAGGACCGCGCCCGAAACGTCCCTACCCTCCGATATTTCGGTCATGACGGCCCGGCTCACAACGTCTCTTGTTATGCTCTGACGGTCCGTCAAACCGTGCCTGACCAGGATATCCTCTCCCAGGGAGTTCCTTATGATGGCTCCCCCTGTGATGACAACGTGCTCATATATGACGCCCGTGATCCCGGGGCCGGCATTATGCTCCGCCCGACGGGTGGGGTAAAACTGGATGAACTCCATGTCTTTGAGGGCGGCTCCGGCCTCGTAGGCCAAAGCAAAGCCATCTCCCGTCGCCCCCAGGGCATTGTCCGACCTGAGATAGACTTGACCAAGCCCGCCGGTGGCCAAAACCGTTGCCTTGGCCTTGATTACAAGCAATTTGCCTTCCCGGTCCACCCCCAGGGCGCCGACAACCGTCTGTCCCGACTTCAGCAGCCTGGTTATCAGTGCATGCTCCTGGAAGCGGACTCCGATTTTGGCGGCATGGCCGCGCATCGGTTTGCTGAGGTGGATGCCGCCGGATTCCGTGGGGTGCAGTATCCTGGGATGGCTGTGACCGGCAATGGGCCCCATCAGTACGAGTTCCCCGTCGCGTTTGTGGAACTCCACGCCAAAGCTTTCCAGGTCCTGGATTTCCCGCCCGGCCCCCCGGACCATGGCATCGACGAGCCTTTGATCGTTGACGAAGCGTCCCGCGGCCAGGGTATCTAACATGTGGGCCTCGGGGGTATCCTGTAGCTCCGGTTTGCCCAGGCAGGCAGCAATGCCGGCCCCCGAGAGGACGGTATTGTCCCCATAGCCCACCCGCGATTTAGACACCAATACGGTCTCGGCGCCTCTCCGGCGGGCCTCGATGGATGCCCTGAGGCCGGCGCCGCCGCTGCCGATCACAAGAACGTCGGTATATATTGTCTGAGAAGGCCCAAGCTTCATTTTTCCGGACCTGTCCTAACGGGTTTTTTCCGTTTCAATTTGGGTGCAGCGATTCTCATGCGCCCTCGCTCCTGGTAGCTATGTTATGCCTATTAGATGTGACCGTCAAGGCGCATGGAATGCAGGGAGGATAAGGGGGAAGTGGGCTCTAAACCGAGATCATGATGCCCTCGGCCCCCCTGGACACCCAGGGCAAAACCTTGTTTGACCCACCCGCCCGCCCAGAAGGTATTTTGGGGGGTGTCCCCCCAAACCCCGACTCGCATGAGTTAGGGTTTATTGATAGCTGCCCCGATACGCCGGCCTGCCACGGTCAAGCGTGTGGAATAATTGTTCGGGAGGGGCTCTATTTAGCTTTCTTGGCGGCGTCAGCCCATCCATCGACCACGAAATAGATGGCGAACAGGAGGGCTACGGTGGCGATGGTCATGTGTGGCCCTTGAT